>JBNMIE010000180.1:0-1526 GCA_050873125.1 Prevotella sp. | reverse complement strand
TCTCCACAAACAAATGGGTGCGGTGGAACAATCTATAAGACGACAGGACGAGGAAGATGCACAAGTGCCGGAAAGGCGGCGCGGCTTGACTTGCTGCTATTATAAAATGTGGGATTGGCGTTCCGCTTTATTTGAGAAATGCTTCGCACGGCTAAGAGATAGAACGCATAAAGGTGCAGATGGAGCGAAGCGGAACAGGAGGTGAAGACAAGGCTGCAGCCCACAAAGGAAAAGCCCTTGTCCTACGATGGTTGGGCGCAAGACAAAGGCTTTATCTATAAAGGCGGATTAGGAATGTTCCGCTTCATAAATTTGAATCATGCCAAATTACATAGGCTCATAAGAATGAGAACATTAGGCGATATCGACATAAATAGGAACATGGTCGCTCATACGATTAGTCTCATCCCATCTGAATAATTTATAGTCCACAATTTCTGCATTTGTAAATGCGTAGTCAATGAAGAACTTTGAATTTTCACGATACTGGTGGTAATAAGATGGGCTGCTTTCTTTACCATATTCCTCTTTAAGTGTAGCATGGTGAGCAGATTGAAGATGATGTTGTTTCATCCAATCAAAAATATCGGTTGAGTGCTGCTTATTGCCCTGTAATTTGTTGGGAGTTGAAATTACATTATAGTCGCCAATAATGATAGTCTTATATTGCTCAATATATTGTTTATAATACTCCAATATATCAAGGAGTAAGTCAATGTATGAGTTGCTTGTTTTGCCCTTCACAACAGTAGGCCATACAGCAAGCAAAAGATATTCATCTTCAATCAGAATTGGAATAGCATAACTGAGAGTTTTGTTATACCAAGACGGAATGATATGCTTGCGCTTGTTGTTTACGATAACTCCTAACCCTTTATTGTCATAGTTTCCCATCCAATAGAAACTATATCCATTGGGAATGTTAGTTTTAGATTCGTTCGCACATTCGGGCAGGACAAAAGCATCGACATCCGTATGTGCCAATGCCCAGTCAACCTTTTCTTGTTTGAACCACGATATATTGTATGATAATACCTTCATAGATGTAGTTTTATTTCACAAAGGTACAATTAATAAACGACATTCTTGTGATTTTATTGCATTATCTCACCCCACCCACACTAATTGGGTACAAATCGTGCTGTGGGAACTTCTCGCAGCCGATGTAGAGTGTGTCGAAGGCATCGGTGCCGTCAGTGCGGTGTTCGAGAAGGTCTTCTTCCGATTCGGGCTGCTTTTCCATGGACTTGTTCTTGCGGAAGCCGTTGCGTCCACGCTCCACCCCGGCAGACTGGATGGCGAGGATAAGGTCGTCGTTGTTCTGGCGGTTGAAGTACGGCATGAGGCGTTGCTTGCCGGCGAAGCCCTGGTTGATGAGCAGATACTTCTCGTCGTGGCGCATCGGGTTGCCAAGGTACACGTCGATGACCTGCCAGCCGTGGCGTTCAAACTCGTGGACAACCACCCAATGAAAGTCCTGGTCGTTCACGGCATAGTTGGAGCCGAGCGCGGTGGCGTTGAGCGTG
>JBNMIE010000179.1:0-1554 GCA_050873125.1 Prevotella sp. | reverse complement strand
TTGGGGCAGATGATGGCAGTTGTCAGCGTATCTCACCAGTACGTGTACACTCTTTCCATCCGCTCCCATGATGGCGCAAAGTGTAGAGGGAAACATGGCGGCTGCACGTTTCTTTTCTTCGACAGTTGAGGCTTGCGAAAGACTGCGGAAAGTGAGCAAAAGTATACCTGTAGCTCCCTTCCATACAAGGTTCTCGTTACTGTCCTTGCAAAACACTGCAGTGGGGTAGACCTGAGGCCATTTATCGGGGTCAGTCTTGCGCTTTGTGTGTTGGTAGGGATAGGCCACGAGGTCACGGTATCGGGCAACGCTGCCTTTTGCGTCATCATGGGCAATACGTGCCAGGAGGTCTTCTACTGTTTTGACAGTCACGTGCATTTGCTGTTTGGAATCTGTACGGATAATAGTTGTTTTCATCATTGCTTTTGTTTTATAATTTTGAATAAGTTAAATGTATCAGTTCAGATTTGAAAATGAATTTTGAACAGAGGGTTCATCGTCCTTGAACCGACAGTTCAGTGCTCTTGAACAGATGGTTCGGCGTTGTCGTTCCCGTCCGAACTCGGCAGGTAGCGGGTCAGCACGGCGGTCGTCTCGGTGTGGTCCCAAGCGGCTTGGGTGGCGCCATGTTGTCGAAGAATTTGGGTGATGCGGTCTTGCTGTTGTGGCAAGAGTTTCCGTTCTCCTCTGTGATAGCGGTAATAGTCCCCCTTTCCTCCCAGATACTCCATCACAGTTCGTTTAGCCTCTTTCATTTCACCATGCGGCATCGCATCATAGAGTTTGGTGAATCCCCATGCCAAGGTGGCGAGGGTCGCTTGCTGCAGATGGCTACACGTCCCGTCGTGAAGGGCGGAAGGGAAGATGGCTTGTCCTTGTTGGAGGTCTGCTGGAATCAGACGAGTGGACACCTGTCTGATACACTTGTCTGCCATAGGGCAAGACTGGTTGAAACAATAGGCCCAATGCGGAGGAATGAGCCTCTTGACGAACGCATCGTCGGATAAGTCGATTTTCAGCATAATAGTTGTTTTTAAATGGTGAATAATAATATTGTTTACGGCTGCGAAATTACGCTTTTCACATAGCATGTACAATTTTTCTAGAGAGCTAAGGCGTGAAAATCTGTTAAAACAATTCTGAAAAACAATTAATTTATGTGTCGAAAAATTAACGGTGACGGATGATGGCAAATGGTGGAGGATATTTGCCACCATTAAGGTGTTGATAATGAGGAGATTTGGCTCGTGGTGACAAATGTGGCAAATAAAAAGAAAACATTTGTAGGAAGGCTTGGCGAAGATGGATATCTTTATGAATAACAATCCCTATAACATCCTGTGGAAGGGCTATTTTCAAAAATATGAATGCCCGGAGGCGGTTATTCCTTAAATGAGGGTAGAATCTCGCCTTATTTTAGGCTCTTCCGGAAATTGGAGTGATATAGCCAGAATAAAACAAAAGAAAACCGCTGAACATTTTGTATATTTGAATAACCACAAACAAATATATAATCATGAACAGCAGTTTTCTATATCATGCATGGGGCCTATA
>JBNMIE010000178.1:0-1771 GCA_050873125.1 Prevotella sp. | reverse complement strand
TCAGAGATATGGAAAGAATAGCAAAGCAGGTTTTGAACGTCAGGGGACGTAAGGGATGCGCCGCCGCTCTCAGCCGCGAATACCAACGAAACTGGAGCGACAGGGCATGGCAGGTAGCCATTGTCAAGGGTAACTATGACCTCGGCAGACAGCATCTGAACTTCCAGATTTCCAAAGGAGGCAAGATAGCACCTATCGACAAGAGCAAGTCCATCCCACAGTTGATGGCTGAGAACTTGGCTGCTCGTGGTATCAAGGACAAAAATGAAGGATTGGCTGAGCCACGTTTCAGAACGGTGGCGGACTTCATTTTCAGCGGTTCGCAATGGAAGATGCGTGAGCTTGCCTTCGGTGACCAAGAGGTGGTCTTCAAGCCTGGTGACAACAAGGAAAATTATGCAGTCAAGCGTATGCCTGAGATTGAGCAGTGGACGACGGATATTTATAATTTTGTCGCAGGTAAGTATGGAGAGGAGAACATTGTTGCTTTCTATGTACACCTGGATGAGACTTCACCACACATCCATTGTGTTCTATTGCCAATAAAGGACAGCAAGTTTGCCTTCAAGGAAATCTTTGCAGGAGCCAACAATAGGGAGTATAGTCAGCGTACATCACAGCTTCATGATGAGTTGGCGGTGGTCAATGAACCTTGGGGACTGGTGCGTGGAACGAGTCAGACTGAGACTCGACAGCGGCATAGACCTACGGAAGAATACCGTAAGCATCTTTCGGAAGAGTGTTCTTCCAAGGAGGAGGAACTGGACAAACTAAACAAGGCTTTAAGCGACCTTCGGGTGGAAATCGCATTGGCAGTACGTCGTGTGAAAGGTCTTTCCTCTATGGTGGAACATCTGGAAGAGAAGAAGCGACAGAAGGTTTTGGAGATAGACAAGCTGAAGGTGCAAATTGTCAACAAGGAGGGTGATAGTATAATTTTGTCGCAGAAGTTGGAGAAGTTACAGAATGAGCTGGCATCTGTTGATGAGAAACTGGCAGACAAGAAAGACAAACTCGCTGTTGCTGATCAGCAGTTAGATGAGTTGAACAAGGATATGGAGTTTATAAAAGAACGGACAGAGACGCTTCGACAGGATGCCATGTTGTTCTCCCATGAGGCTCAGTCTGGTGCAGGCACACTAATCAAGACGGCCATGTTGGAAAGCATGGTCACTGATTATCGTTCCAAGATGGCATCGTTGCCACCTGAAGTCAAGGTTGCATTTGATGGTTCGCCATTGGAGTCCATTGCTGAGCGTACAGCGGAAATTCTGCATTGTGCCACATTGCTATATCTTGGTTATATCGACCAAGCCACGACTTTTGCCGAAGGGCAAGGTGGAGGAGGCGGTGGCACCAATGATATGAAATGGGGACGTAATGATGACGAAGATGACAGGCGATGGGCGCACCGGTGCATTGCTATGGCAAACAGAATGATGCGACCTAAAGGGGGAAAGAGTAGAAAACGTTAAGAGAAAGAATAATTGACAAATTGAAGTTTATGATTAAAAAAGCAATATTTATGATGGCATTGTGCCTGTGCGGACAAGTACAGGGCAATGCGAAGACAACAGATGATGGCACGAATGGGTTGGTTTCATATGTCATGAATGAGGATATGCTCCGACAGATTGAGCCGACATACCTCAAAGAAGTGGCAGTTCCTTCCGCTTGGTCTTCCAACTGGTTCGTTGGTGTGTCGGGTGGCACATCTACTTTTGTTGGAAAGCCATTTGGTGCAGGGAACTTGTTCGACAGAATGAAACCT
>JBNMIE010000177.1:0-1800 GCA_050873125.1 Prevotella sp. | reverse complement strand
TACCACAGCGTGTCGTGCTTGGCATACAGATGGAGCTTCATCGTGTCGCAACGGGCCAATGGCGAGGGCATCGTTATTGCCACATTGCGGTCAGGGTCGAGCACGGAGGGTGCGTCGTATTTCACATCGAGTGGGTCGACAGGGTATTCCTTTTCAAAAGGTTCTCCGTCTTTCTCGAGTTTTTCCTGTTTCTTCTTCCATTTCTCTATTTCCTTCTGCTTGTCTTTCATCCGTCGGGAATAGGGTATCTTGGAAAGCATCTCAACTGTGTCGGTCTTCCACACAAGCGCTCCCGTGGAGTCGGTCATCAGATACTTGAGAGCCATCTGGAGCGTGTCTTGGTTGACCAGCAGGGTGTCGCGGAGCCAATAGGTCAAGGTGTCCCGCTTGGGGTTGGCCTCCAGGATGAAGGCATCCTTCTCGTTGAAATTGAGTCCTTTGATTCGCGGCAGTTCCTTGTTGCCATAACTGAAATAAAGGCTGAAGCGGTCTGGGTTCGACCGTTCGGTCTTCAACAGATAGCGGTCGGTCTGCTGTTCGGTGAAAGCCCGGAGCACAATGTCGTCGGGCAAGAAGTGGGTGTAGTTCACCCGGACAATGGAGTCGATGCGGAGCGAGTCTCGCCAGATGGTGTCCTGCCGCACATCGGGCTTGAAGGTGGGCACAAAGGCGGAATCGCTGAAAGCGAGCATCTCACTCTTCTGGCTGTACATATAGTTGCCGTCCATATCCTGCAGGGCATACACCTTGTATTTCCCTGGTTTGACACCTTTGATGATGAAGATGCCACGGCTATCGGTGCGGGCCACACGAAGCATGGGCTTCTTTGTGAACGCCGAGTCGGCAAGATCGTCATACAGTCCCACGAGGATGCCTTTGACGGGTTCCAGGTTGCTGGCGTCAAGCACATGGCCCGACACTTGCAGGGTGTCTATCTCGCTGCCTGTGGAGAAGCTGTAGGTATAGTTGCCCAAGGGATTCCCCTCGTTGTTGTCAGAGATGGCGTCGGAGAAATCGACCGTATAGGTGGTGTTCGCCTTGAGCGAGTCCTTGAGGGAGACACTGATGCGCTTGCCCTCGGCCTTGATTTCCGGAGCTTCCATCTGTGGCGGCGACACCACGACCTTCTCGGTGGCGTTGTCCATCTTGATAAACTCGTCGAAGTTGATGTAGACCTTGCGCTGTTTCACGTTGACGCCCTTGTCTGCCGGAGAGCATCCGATGACACGGGGTGGGGTCTCGTCATACCATCCGCCGTCTGGCTGTCCCATCTTGGCGCAAGAGAAGAGGCACAAGAGGAACATCAGTGCAGCAAAGAAGCTGAAACTTCGGGATATGTTCGGTTTGTTTTTGTTCATGTTTCTATTTTTCTTGCGTGTTCATCGCCAGCAGCTCGTCCATATTCTTGCGGCTATTCGACAGGCGTGGCACCTTGTGCTGGCCACCCAACTTGCCCTTGCTCTTCAGCCAATCGTTGAACAGTCCGTCGCGTGCCACTACTATCTCAAGGTGCTGCAGGGTGATGTCCTTGTAGCGTTTTGCCTCATAGTCGCTGTTGATTTCCTGCAACTTGCTGTCGAGCAGGTCTGCGAAACGTTTCATGTCGTCGGGACGCTTGCTGAATTCTATCAGCCATTGGTGGCGGCACTTGGCGTTGTCATCCATATAGACAGGAGCGGCGGTATATTCCAGCACTTCCGCACCAGTCTGCTGGCAAGCGTAGGCAAGTCCCTTCTCGGCATTGTCAACGATGAGTTCCTCACCAAAGGCATTGATGAAGTTCTTGGTGCGGCCAGTGAT
>JBNMIE010000176.1:0-1952 GCA_050873125.1 Prevotella sp. | reverse complement strand
GAGGCATCGACTGCATCATCTCCCTGCTCACCCGCCACATCCATGGGAAACGGGGTGCTGAGGCTTCCATCGGTGCTCTCGTCGCACTGGTTGACGTTTGCACCGCCAACAACACCGTTGCCATCATCACCGTAGGAAAGATTGCCAAACAAATCGGCGACCGTTTTGGCATCGACAACCGCAAATGTGCTTCCCTGCTCGACACCTTTTCTTGCTGCATGCAAGGCATCATCCCCTATGGTGCCCAGATGCTGATGGCGGCAGGATTGGCAAAACTCAACCCGGTGGAGATTCTCCCCTATCTTTACTATCCATTTGTCCTTGGTGCCGTTGCCGTCATGTGCATTGTCTTCCGTCTGCCCAGACGCTACAGCTAATACAAATTTGCTCATTATGGAAAATATCATCATACGCAACCTCTTCCGTCTCGTCAAGGCGGGATCGTTCGGCGATGCGACAGAAGAAATAGAGCCCATGTCGGCCTTCAAGTGGAAGAAACTCTACCACATTGTCGAAGCGCAACAACTTGTCTGGAACTTCAATGAGGGAGTTGGAAAGTGCCAAGGACAATTGGGGTGCAATGTTCCTGTGTCGCTTCTATCTGAATGCCAGCCCGAGCAACGCTACGAGTTGCACAACTTCCGTAAAATGATTGCCGATTTGCGCTTGGATGTCCCGATTCTCAACAAGCGGTTGCACTCCATCATCAATGGGGAGATGCACGCTATCGACACCTCAGTAGAAACCATGACCATGCTCGCCATCATTGTCGACACGCTCAACGATATGCTCAACCAAGGCATGATCATTCGCGGAGTCGTCAACCTTGGCATCTATCTCCGCACAAAAGGAGACAAGACAGACTTTGAGAAGTTGGACCGCTGGCTCGGCAAACTAACCCTCCGCCGCATGGCACAACTTCAAGGAAGTATCCTTGTGGCGCTTTTTGATTTCGCCCCCGACGAGATACCCTTCCTCAACAGGATGGAGCCTTCCGCCCGACGGCTTGCCATTCGGTCGCTCAACCATAGCCAACACGACGCTACCGAAGACTGGCATTTCCGTCAAGACAGCACCGGACTCATCCGCAACAACAATGCCGCCCTCCGCCGGAACCTGCGGCGCAGCTTCAGCTACATCAACTATGCCCCAATTGAGACCATCGGCAACTTCATTACGAAATTCGCCCGCTCCCTTTCCGAGATTGAAGAATAAAAAGGTGTAAAAGATTCAAAAAGGAGGAAACATTTTTTGAATTATCGCATATATGTAGTAACTTTGCACATTATGAAAATAAAGACAATCATCATAGCTGCATTGGCGTCCATACACTTTTTCTCCGCCAATGCACAAAACAATAGCTATATAGAGTGTGAAGACACTTGCACCCACATCCACGGCATCGACCTGAGCCACTATCAGGGCAACGTCTTCTGGGAGACCATCGGCGAAAACAGCAAGATGGAATACGTTTACCTCAAGGCAACGGAAGGTGGAAACAATATTGACTCAAAGTATGAGCAGAACATTGAACTCGCCCACAAATACGGACTCAAAGTTGGCTCGTATCATTTCTACCGTCCAAAGATTGAACAAGCCGTACAGCTCAAGAACTTCATGTCTCAGTGTCGTCCCGGCGATCAGGACCTTATTCCCATGATTGATATTGAAACCAAGAGCGGACTCTCCACAGAAGAGTTTTGCGACTCTCTGCAAAAATTCCTCGTATTGGTGGAAAAGGCCTACAAGCAAAAACCCCTACTCTACACGTTCACCAACTTTTACAACAGTTATCTTCGCGGGAAGATAGACGGTTACAAACTGATGGTCGCCCAATACACCAAGCGGGAACCTGTCTTGGCTGATGACCGCGACTTCATCATGTGGCAATACACCGGAAAAGGACATATCAATGGCGTGAACGGATTCATCGACAAGAGCCGCTTCATGGG
>JBNMIE010000175.1:0-2024 GCA_050873125.1 Prevotella sp. | reverse complement strand
TTGTGTTGGGTGGCTTTGAGGGTGCCTAATAAACATCTGGCAAATTTGGTCTTGACGTAATTCAAACATGCGGATGCCTCCTGAGCATCGGCAAACTTGCCGATGCTTAGGAAGGTATCCGTATGTCCGATTACCGGCACGCCGATTACCGGCACGCCGATTACCGGCGTGCTGAGCACCTCGCCAATGGCACCAGTGCCATTGGCTTCGGGTACGAAGACGTTATAGGTCATCAGATAATCATTGGGTTGAACATATTCTTTCTTAATCCAACGGTATTCTCTTTTACCTTTGCAAAGTCCGAATATCTTTATATATTCTGCACCATCGTTTGTCTGTTTGGAACAAAAAAGACTTTGAATATTTTCAAAAACTTTAGATGTTATTTTGGCTGCAGTCCCTTTACCTTGAATTTCTAAAATCTGTGGATAATCATTAAAAGCTTTATCTGAGAATTTGTAAATTCCTTGTGAAGAAACCAAATCTGACATGTTTGCCTCTGATAAATTACTAAGTCCCTTAATTTTCTCCATTATGGACGCAAGTTCCTTAAACTCCGAGAAGAATCCAATTTTCCCAAAGTTTTTATTGCTGTCTCTATAAGTAATAACCACACCTCCTTTTATATCAACAGAAGGAAATACATCAGAAGTCTTTTGGAAATACCTTACCACTTTGAAGTGTGGGTCTTCAAGTATTTTATCCATCCATTCGCTTGGTGTTTGTCCAGCTTTGTAAAGAAAGCGTCCTGGGGTAATCAAGGTTACTTTGGGGGACAAGGCAAAAGCCAAATCATAGAATATATGGTATATAGGTGCTTTACGAGTGCTGAGACCTTCTACTTGATACGGCGGGTTCCCCACCACAGCTCCAAATTTCATGATTTTCTTATTTCGTTTGTCGCCACGCCAGAATCCCTCTGAGAGGAGGTCGCTGATGAGAGCCTCGCGGTCTTCGGTGGCACGGCGGATGAGTTTTTCTGATTTGATGTTAAGACGCTCGTTGCCCTCACGAATGTTGAGCTTGCGGAAGCCGAGCAAGGTGCGCTCGGTGATGCGGCGCGCCATGGGGGTGTTGCAGATGACATAGACATTGTTGGCGAGGATGTCGTCCCAGATTACCTGTTCCTCCTCCACACTATAGTTGTCGGGGTCGTCGATGAGACCGCCCGTCGCCTCAAAGTCCTTCTTACGCTGGCGGTAGAGCGAGTAAGCCACATAGAGCGGATAGAGACCCGTCTTGGAGTTGATTTCCAATATCTTCGAGTCGCTGGCAAACACCGTGCGTGTCACCTCGCCACGATCCACGAAGCGAGGCTCGTCGGTAGTTACCCACTCGGAGAGTTGGCCGTTGGTGGCTGGCACCTCACGCTCGCAAGGTCCGTCGAACCGCTCATTGAAGAAAGTGTAGCCGCCCAAAGTGTCGCTCATGTGCATGTTCACCACACGCCACGGTGTGAGCACCGTCTCCTTATCCGGGTTGTGGAAATAAGAAAAAATGTCGCTGATGCGGCGCACACGCTCATCCACATGCATACGGTCGGCCTCGCGAGCCAACTGGCGGTAGCGTTTGCCGGCAGCCACAAACACCGTGGCGTTGTAGCACTTGCGGAATTTGTTGAAGTCGGCCTTGGTCACCCCCTTGGGCATGAACTCCGCCCATGAGTCGGCATCGATGATGCGAGTGAAGTTCTCGAGCGTGATGCCCTCGTCCTCATCGTCAATCTTCGCACCATACATCATCAGCGGTATGCGCAGCGAGATGCCACGGAGAATGGTGATGCGGTTGTCGCGCTCCTTGCGCTCCTCAGCACGACGCTTCTTCTCCGCTTCAAGTGCTTCCAACTCCTCCTGTGTGAGTTGCTTGCCCTCGCGCTGTTTCTCCTTGGCACGCTTCAGGGCATCCCTCTGCGTGTTGGAGAGTTGGTTCTTCGCCATGTCGATGGTCTTGGCGCGCTTGGGCTTTTCCATATTGGTGGTCTTGCCAATCTCCACGCCGAGGGAGTCAAGTTCCTTGATTTCCTC
>JBNMIE010000174.1:0-2030 GCA_050873125.1 Prevotella sp. | reverse complement strand
GCCACGCAGATAGCCACCCTCGGCAAGCCGTTTGAGAGTGTGGAGGCGATGAAGAATCCCAACTCGCCCAAGATCGTGCTCGACAACCGCCACTGCGCCATGTATTTCAGCCGCAGCGTCATCCCATTTATAAGAGGTATTGACGAGGAGGAATGGCTGGAACACTATCCTTTCCTCAAGCACATCGAACTCTATGCCTACCGCCGCGAGGTGCTGGCGGAAGTGACCAAGCTGCCCCAGTCGTCGCTCGAGAAAGCGGAGAGCCTGGAACAGCTGCGCTGGCTGCAGAACGGCTACCGCATCAAGGTGGGACTGACCGACGTGGAAACCGTGGGCATCGACACACCTGAAGACCTGAAAAGGGCGGAGCTGTTTCTGGCGAAAGAGGCAGACAAATAGACCTAAAGAGGGAGCCGATGACACATAGAGGTGGTTTTGCGACATCTGTCATCCTCATCTTGATGTGGATGATGCCGTCTCTCGCATGGTCAAGGAGCAAAGCCGACACCTTGACCATGCGTCGTATGTTCGCCTATGCCTCAACGGTGGATACGGCTCACTGCGCCCATCACGCACGGGTATACACGAAGTTCCGCTTCCACATCGACCGGAAAAACGCACTGCTCATGACCGTGCCCAACCTCTATATGGTGGCACGGGGCAAGCAGCGGGAATACATCGCGGAGAGTCTCGACGAGGTGGACTTCCGCTCCATGACCGACCACTCGGTGCAGTCTGTCTCCAGCAAGGGCACGATGCCCAGAAACCGCAAGGTGTTCACCTCGATGCTCAACTATCTCACGCCCGACCTCTATGGTTCCACACTGGTGAAGAACAATCTGCTCTCTCCCTTCCATCGGCACAACCGGCATTTCTACCGCTACAGGGTCAACCGACTGCCCGACGGAACTGCCATCGTGTCGTTCCGTCCGAAGCGGCGTAACACGCAAACGGTCAACGGTTTTGTAGCCGTGGACTACAGCACCGGAAGAATCCTCCACGGAGAGATAAAGGGAGAGTATGACATGGTGAAATTCCAACTGAATGTGGAAATGGGCGACTCCGGAGTGTACAGTCTGCTGCCGAGAAACTGCGAGGTGGTGACCACCTTCAAGTTCTTGGGCAACAAGGTGCGCTGCAGAATCCGGGCGGTGTATACGCCCCTCTTCGCTCCCTACTCCCCGACCATAGACCCGACCACGGACAAGCTGCCCATGGACAGTCTGCGGGCAGAGCCTCTCGACTCCATCGACCGCTCCATCTATGCCCAATATGAAGGCATGCAGACGGCAGAGGCGTTGCCAAACAAGCACAGGACAAAGACCAAGGCCATCCTTTGGGACATGATCGGGAAGAATCTCATCGACCGCATCAAAAGCAATTTCGGCAAGAACAACCAAGGATATTTCCGCATCTCGCCCATCATGAACCCGCTGTATCTCGGCTATAGCAAGCGGCGCGGATTCACCTATAAGTTTGACGTCAGGGGCAGTTATCTCTTCTCTGCCAACAACGCCCTGTCGCTGCGCTTCAAGGGCGGCTACTCGTTCAAGCAGAAGCAATTCTACTTCAGTCTGCCCCTACGTTGGAACTACGACGTGCGGCACAACGGATATGTGGAAGCGGAAGTGGGAAACGGCAACCGCATCACCAACTCCAAAGTGCTGGAACAGGTGAAAGCCGAGCGCACCGACACCATCGACTGGGACGCTCTCCATCTCGACTACTTCAAAGACATGCACTGGAGAATGCTCAACTGCATCGACATCACACGGCGCTTCGGACTGAAGACGGGATTCACGTATTACCGCCGCACACCCGTCAACAAGCAATCGTTCATAACGGCAGGTAAGCCACTAAGATACAACAGTTTTGCTCCTTTCGTTGAACTACAGATTCGCCCATGGTACTACACCGGGCCCATCTTCACCATCGACTACGAGCAAGGCATCAGCGGCGTGATGCAGTCGGACTCCCGCTACACACGATGGGAGTTTGACGGCAGCTACATCCACCGCATGAAGTGCATG
>JBNMIE010000173.1:0-2047 GCA_050873125.1 Prevotella sp. | reverse complement strand
GTTGAAGTTGGTGGCGAAAGCCTTGTGGTGGTTGCCGGCATTGCAGTCTACGATGTCGAGATACTGTATCTCGTCGAACACGTGCTTGGCGGCGTATGCCGTGAAGATGCTTGTCACACCGGGATCGAAGCCGCATCCCAGGATGGCGGTCAGCCCAGCGTCCTCGAAGCGCTTCTTGTAGGCCCATTGCCAAGAGTACTCAAAGTGGGCCTCGTCCTTAGGCTCATAGTTGGCCGTGTCGAGATAACTGCATCCGCAGGCCAGGCAGGCGTCCATGATGGTGAGGTCCTGGTAGGGCAGGGCAAGGTTGATGACCAGTTCCGGCTTGAAGTCGTTGAACAAGGCTTTGAGCTGTTCCACATCGTCGGCGTCCACCTGTGCGGTCTTGATGTTCGGGTTGCCGATAGCCTTGACTATCTTGTCGCACTTGGCCTTAGTGCGGCTGGCAATCATGAAGTCTGTGAACACGTCAGCGTTCTGCGCGATTTTCACCGCGGCTACTGTTGCGACGCCACCGGCGCCAATCATTAATACTCTTCCCATTTGCTTATGTTTGTTATTGTTATGTGCATTGTTTCGTGTCGGGACACGTGTTGTCTATTCCTTGATTTCGTCCGCCTTGATGCCCAAAGCGTTCATCAGCGAGTAGCCGAGGATTTCCTGTCGGAAGTTGCCGCCTGGCATGGGCTGCATGCTGAACACGGTGATGTGCTTGTCCTCGTCGGTCTGCTTGAGGGCGCGCTGTATCATCTCGTAGAGTGTCGGGTCCTCAGCGTTGGGCACCACCATGACGCGTTTCACGTCGCCGCTGTTGGCTGCCGTCTGGAGGATGTCGACAAAGAAGTCTTCGCTCCTCACGAGATCATCTTCGACGGGGAACGAACTGATGACAAATTCTCCCAGATTGTCCTTGAAAGCCTTGGCGTTGAGGTCGCGCTCAAAGTTTCCTGGCTTGAAGTTTTCCATGGCTTTCGTGTTTTTCCGGTGGATGAATACCACTTGCGTTTCGTGCGCTCCCTGCCGGATGCCTCCGTCGAGGGCGATGCAGTCTATCCATTTTGCCGTGTCGGCGGGAGGAATGCGTCTGCCGATCATGCGCTCGAAGTTGACGATGAGGTCGAACGCCACGTGGTCCACATAGTCAGCGTCGACGATTATCACGTTCTCGCTCCATTTGGTCTGCTGGTTGATATTCGTATTCATAGTTGCAAATTTACGTATTTTTTCTGATTGTACGAAAGGAATGGGTATATATATTTTCGGTAGGCTTGCCGGATGGCCTCTCATGGTAAGGGGAAAGGCAATAAAGAGGTGGCAGAGTCGTTAACTAATCTTAAATGTCAAAACGCTTGGTGTGAAAATCAAATTGTTGGGGCGGGAGCGTGTTTTTTGCGCTATCTTTGCGGCATCAAAGTAAAGACACATTAGATTTTTTCATTAGATAGGTTATACAGTTAGGTATTTAAAAACCCCGGTGTTGTGAAACCCCGGGGTCGTTTTATTTTTGCAGATGTCGCATGGAATGTCCTGCCCATGCCGTGTCGTTCACGAATGTGAAGCCCACCTCTTTATATAGTTTCTCCGCTTTCGGGTTGCCCTTGTCCACGAGCAGTCCGGCGGGCAGCCGCATGCTTTCCGCCTTCTTGATGGTGGCTTGGAGCAGTGCGGTGGCGATGCCTTGTCGGCGATATTGGGGCAGCACAGCCAAACTGTCGATGTAAAGTTCGCCTGCCTCGGTCTCGTCGGGCATCGAGGTGAAGTCGCGTTCCAGTTGCTTGGCGGCTTGTTCGATGAAACGTTGGCGCAGACGGTGCAGGTCGGCTCCGTCATACGACACGCACACACCTGCCACTTCGTCCTCGTCGTTGCGGGCGGTGAGCGTGTTGCGGTAGCTATACTGTGAGTCTTCCATTTCCACCAAGTCTTCCATCATGGCGGCGAAGTCTGCCAATGTCTTGTGTTCTCCTGCCAGATTCTGGCAGCAGTCATCTGTCATGGCCTGCATGATGAGTTTGGCGATGATGGGTGCGTCGGTTTTCCGGGCTGT
>JBNMIE010000172.1:0-2055 GCA_050873125.1 Prevotella sp. | reverse complement strand
TCATTTAACTGGCGGCAAAGGTAGCCACTTGATATTATCACTGCATTTAAAAAGTATGACAATCGTGTTACAGTAATGGGGAGAGCAGTCTGACGAGCGATTCCCAAAGGCGGGCGATGAATGGACGGTGGCGCATCCAGTCCGCATGGTCGAACAAGGCGCATTGCTGCTCATCGGTGAGAAACATGTCTTTCATTTGCATGGCCATGGTGCGGTCGAAGATGAAAGCGTTGGCCTCGAAGTTGTTTTCAAAACTGCGGAAATCCACGTTAGTAGAACCACAAGAGCAGAGCGTGTCGTCGCACACCAGCACCTTGGAATGGAGAAACGCCGACTGGTGGAGATACACTTTCACACCAGCCTCCACCGTCTCCACTACATAGGAACGGCTTGCCCATTCCACAAGTTTCGAGTCACTATGCTCGGGAATCATCAGCCGCACGTCCACTCCGGCGAGCGCTGCCGTGCGCATGGCGAAGAGGATAGGCTCGGTGGGCAGAAAATAGGGCGACTGCATGTAGACATAGTGTTTGGCGGCAAGCAGGATGCGCACGTAGCCCTGCATGATGTCGGGCCATGGCGAGATGGGGCTGCTGGTGACAATCTGCACCAGACAGTTGTTGGGCTCCACTTGTTGTACGGGATAATACTTGCGGTTGGTGATGAGCGTGCGGTCTACGAAATACCAGTCCACCAGGAAAGCCCTTTGCAGACCATAGACAGCACCGCCCTCAATCTTCAGATGCGTGTCGCGCCAAGGTTGTCTGCCGTTGCCTTTCACATAGCGAAGGGCGATGTTCATGCCGCCGATGAAACCGGTAGTTCCGTCGATGACGCAGAGTTTCCGGTGGTTACGGTAGTTCATCTTGCTTGTGAAAGCTGGGAATTTGACGGGCATGAAAGCGTGTACTTCAATTCCGGCGTCGCGCATCCGTTCATAGAAATTGTTGTCCACGTGCCAGTTGCCCACGTCATCATAGATGACTCTCACCTCCACGCCCTCTTCAGCCTTGGCTATCAGAGCGTCGGAAATGAGTGTGCCGAGGGCATCGTCCGAGAAGATATAGGAGTCGAGATGGATGTGGTGTTTGGCGTTGGCGATGGATTTCAGCAGGGCGGGGAAGAAGCTGTAGCCATCGGTGTAGGTAGTGATGTGGTTGTCTTTGAACGGGAGTGCTATGCTTTGGTTCATGAAAAGCTTGATGAGCGCCTCGTGTTCTTCCGGGAGGGTGAGGTTTTTCTGCTCCACATATTCCAGCATCGATCGCTTGGTGAGTTGGTCCAGACTGTTCTGACTCACAATCTTCTCCTTGCGGGTGTTCTGTCCGAAGAAGAAGTAGAGCACGATGCCGACGAGGGGCATGAACGAGAGCACAAGTACCCATGCCATGGTCTTGGCGGGCTGACGGTTGTCCATCAGCACGTGGAGCATGGCAGCCACTACAACAATGGTGTAGAGCAGAATGAAGAACCAGTGCACATATATCATCTTATCTTACTCCTATCAGTTTGTGGGTTTGCAGGGAAAGGCGCCAACGGGGGTGGCGCTCAATATAGGCAATGCAGTCTTGCAGGGTCTTGCGGTCGGTTTCGGCGTTGCCTGTGTCGCAAGGTTGCAGATAGTAATAGTCGGCTTGGATGCCGAAATCGTCAACCTTGCCGGTCGTGTCGAACACACATTTCAGTTCTTGGCAACGCTTCACCACCGGGCGGGCGGATTCCTGCGCCTTGCCCTCAAAGAAGAGCGCTTTGGGTGACACGGTCGCCCAGTCGAGGTTATGGGGAAATGGATGTGTGCCGTTGGTCTCCATTGCCACTTCGTAGCCATGCTGGTGGAGCAAGTCTATGAATGCCTCGTCCACTTGCAGGGTCGGTTCTCCTCCCGTCAGCACGACGAAACGGGAAGGGTAGGGGGCAATGGCCTGAATGATGTCCTCGTCGCTCATCTCTGTGTAGGCATGGAAGTCGGTGTCGCAGAAGGCACATTTGAGGTTGCAGCCCGAGAAGCGCACGAAGATGGCGGCGCGTCCCGTGTTGCGTCCCTCGCCTTGCAGC
>JBNMIE010000171.1:0-2065 GCA_050873125.1 Prevotella sp. | reverse complement strand
GCAGATAAGGGAACTATAGAATATGGCTTTTCTGCACAAGAAGTAGAGAAAATCCTGCCAAATATTGTAAAGACGGATGATAGTGGAATAAAGTTGGTAAACTATACAGCGATTATACCTTTCCTTGTAAAGGCAGTACAGGAAATGAAGAAGGAAATGGAAAAACAATCTGTAATTAGGGATATTCAGCTTATTCCCACTTTATATTTCCTAAAGACAGCCAAATATCAGATTGTCCTCCGAGAAAAATGGTCGTGGAGGATAATCTGATGTGTTTTGCCATAAAAAATAGCAAATGCGAGCCGTAAGGACACATTTGTCCCTTCCTTGCCTACGCAAGGTCTCACAAATCTCCTTAATTTTTATTAGGCGGCCTTCTTCATTTCCGCTACCATTTGCCGTGCGGCAAGTATGGCGGCATTTGCTGTGTGTATTCCGAAGAAAAGCAGCAATGTCTCACTGAACATGTTGCGTGCCTTGATGCGCCCGACCGCATAGTGCTGTTTCTGATTACCAAAACTTCCTTCCATAACCGTGGCTCTCAAGTTTCCGATAAGCCTTCTTGATGTCTTCAGGTGTTCCGCTTCTTCTTTTGGCTTTGGTCCCTTTCTGGCAAAACATGTTATTATGCCTCTTTCAGTACACATCGTACGGTTTGCGTTATTCGCATATATGGAGTCGGCACCAATGCGGCTGACTTTAATCCCTGTCAGAGACTCTTGGTATTCAATGCATTGCCTGAGACGTATGCCTTCATTGAAAGCCTCAAAGGAATGGTGTTCTATGAATGATATGCCGTCAATCTGTATGTTGTTGACCTTCGCCCCAAACTCCACGCGCTTGTTCTCCTTGCCTCTGACTATGGGACGCAGGTACGGACGGTCGATGCTGACAATGCGGTGCTTCACATCCTTGCCCAAGAACAGGTCTGACTGCTGGCGGTATACGGCACGTACCGCACACAACCGTTTCTCCCGCTCTGCCGACAGACAGATGCAGGGACTGTACAACTTGCGCAGATGGTCCCATTGAAAGATGAGTTTGGAAAGGAGTTTTAGAAGTCTTCGCTTGAGTTTCTTGGTGGAAGCAGCTGGGTGCTTGCGTTGCTTGGCGTATGCAAGTCTGGCCTTGGCAACATCATTATACTTGCTTCTTGGCACACGTTCTGACAAAATTCTGCTTTCTGAGGAGAGCAAGTCATGCATCCACTCACAACTCTCCCAAAGCAGTTTAATGTCTGTCGGAAAGCGCAGGTGATTCTCGTAACAGGTCGCGTCTGTTAAACACAGATCCTTATTCTTAAGATTGTCTTTCCATTTGTCATACAATATGCGTTGAAGGCTGTCTATGTCAAGAAGCGGCGCAAGACGGTTGCGGATGGCACTCACTATCTTGCCGTCCTTGATGGGGGTGGAAGGGTCAATCAACACGCCACAGAATATCTGCATGTGGATGCTTCCGTTAAGCATCTCTATCAAGCCGTCGTCTGACAGACCTGTGTATGACTTGAGAAACATGAGCGCAATTTCGCCTTCTGCAGAGAACAACGGCTTTTTCCCACGTGGGCTCTTATGGACTCTACTTGTGAATTCTGCTGCCAACTCCTTAATGGGAAGTTGTGCATAGATACGCCCAAGTTCGCTTTTCGCGAAACTGTTATAGTAGTTTTGCAAAAAATCAAACTCTGTAAAGGGCAGACTTGGTGTTATATCAGAAATTTTTTGTATCTTCACGACGATTTTTTTAACTATTTCCCCCGATTCTGCCCGTGATGGGTCGGTCGGGGGATTTTTTATAAAGGTACAAATAATATAACACACTGACAAATAATTAGTTAGCTATTTACTGAATATCCCTAATTAATATAATAATGAAACAAATATTACTTATTCATAAGATAGCGCTCTGCCTCAAGAGCCGCCTTGCAACCGCTTGCCGCAGCTGTGATGGCCTGACGGTAAACAGGATCTGCAACGTCGCCGGCGACAAACACTCCTGGAATCTTTGTGCGTGGTGTACCATCAATGGTCTTTATATAGCCCACCTCGTCGGTATCGAGCCACTC
>JBNMIE010000170.1:0-2105 GCA_050873125.1 Prevotella sp. | reverse complement strand
TCTGTCATGGCCTGCATGATGAGCTTGGCGATGACGGGTGCGTCGGTTTTCCGGGCTGTGGTTATGTTCATGCGTTATGTCTTGTTGGTTGTTTTCTCAGAGTGAATTCAAATTGCAGTCCGCCCGTGTCACGGTTTCTCACCGAGATGGTTCCGCCATGCAGGAGCACGGCGTTTTTCACGATGGCGAGTCCCAGTCCGGTGCCGCCCATCTTGCGGCTCCTTCCCTTGTCCACGCGGTAGAAACGCTCGAAGAGTCGTGCCAAGTGTTCCACGGGCACGCCGATGCCGTTGTCCTCGAATTGGAAGCGCCATAGGTCGCCCTCGTCTTGGGCGGTGAGGCGGATGGTGGTGCCTTCGCCGGCATAGGCTATGGCATTGTCGGTGAGGTTGCGGAACACGCTGTAGAGCAGACTTTGGTTGCCCTCGACGAGGATGTCGGGAGGCAACTGGTTGTCGAACGTCATCTTCCGCGCCTCCATCTGCAAGGCGGTCTCCTTGATGATGTTGTCGACGGTGAGCGAGATGTTCACCTCGTCGAAGTTCTGCATGTCGGGCGCGTCGTCCAGTCGGTTGAGCGTGGAGATGTCCTGCAGCAGCGAGGTGAGGCGCTGGCTCTGGGCGTAGCACCGGGTGAGGAACTGCTCCTTCACGGTCTCGCTGATTTTCGGGTTGTTGAGGATGGTCTCCAGATAGCCCTGTATGCTTGCCACGGGGGTCTTCAGTTCATGGGCGATGTTCTGCGTGAGCTGCCGTTTCAGGATGTCCTGCTCCTTGCGTGTGGACTGCAACCGCTTGTATATCTTGATGATCTTCTCGGCAATCTCGCCCAGTTCGTCGTTGGGGAACGCCACGAGGTCCTCGATGTCGAGACTCTCGTTGTGGTCGGCCTTGTTGGCGAAGGTGCGCAGTTTTGTGATGTTGTCGCCCAACCGGCTGGTGAAGCGGTAGAGCACCACGGTCAGGATCACCATCACGCAGAGGGCGAACCAGATGTAGTGTTGGTCGGCCTGGAGCGACTCTGCAAGGTCGTTGTTGTAGGGCAGGGCACTGCGGATGATGTAGTGGCGCTTGGGAAAGTAGGTGGCTGAATAGAAGAAGTCGCGCTTGAGCGTGCTGCTCACGCGGTTGATGTCAGCTCCCTGTCCCTCGGCCAGCGCTTGGCGTATTTCCGTTCGGTTGGCATGGTTGGGCATGCTGGTGTAGTTCTTGTCCTCGCTGTCGAAGAGCACCTTGCCCGTTTCCTCCACCACGGTGACGCGCAAGTGGGGCATGTCGTGGTGGCTGACGAAGCGCTGCATGTTGGCGATGGTGGCACCGCCCATGAGTTGCAGTTCCTCGTCCATCTTGTGGTTGTAGTCCTGCAACTTGATGTTGAGCGACTCCACCTTATATTCCTTCTCCCTTTGCTGTTGGAAGATGATGAATGCCACGGCGAAGGCGAGGAAGATGGCTATCACGCTGAAATAGATGCGCAGTCCGATGGTGATGTTTCTCATTGTCTCAAGTCTTTAGTGGAGCGTGGTGGGTTATGCGTCGAAATAGTAGCCGAAGCCCAGTCGGGTGACGATGCACTTGGCGAAGCGGCCGATTTTCTTGCGCAGACGGGTGATGTTGACGTCCACCGTGCGGTCGAGCACGAGCACATCCTTGGGCCAGATTCGGTCGATGAGCTCCTGGCGGGAGAACACTCTGCCGCGCTCGTCGAGCAGCAGGTGGAGCAGTTCGAACTCCGTCTTGGTGAACGGAATCTCCTTGCCGTCGATGCTCACGGTCTTCTTGTCGAGGTTGAGCTCCAGGCCTTGGTAGCGTATGGTGGCGTGTTGGGCGGCTTGGGGTTGCTCGGTGGTGCGGCGCAGCACGGCGCGTATTCTCACCAGCACCTCCCTGATCGAGAAGGGCTTGGAGATGTAGTCGTCGGCGCCGAGGTTGAATCCCGTCACCATGTCGTTCTCCGTGTCGCGTGCGGTGAGGAAGATGATGGGGATGTTGGCGGTGGTGGGGTTCTCCTTCAGCTTCTTGGAGAGGGCGAATCCCGACATGCCGCCCATCATCACGTCGAGCAGCAGCAGTTGGAAGGAGGCGATGTCGCGTTCGAGAGCCTCC
>JBNMIE010000169.1:0-2106 GCA_050873125.1 Prevotella sp. | reverse complement strand
GGTGCTGGTCTCGTCGATGTGGACACTCTGCACGCCGTCGGAGGTCTGGATGTCGTTCCAAGCGAGGATGTCCCAGTAGCCGAAGTCATATTTGGCGGAGAGATAGTGGTCGGTGAGATAGTGCTTGTAGGGCGCCGAGTGGGGACCGAATGCCACCTCGTCGGTGAAGTAGCGGCGCACCTCGAAGGCATTAGGCTCCGTATAGCCGAGCGGACCGAAAATCTTCTCGTCGGTCTCGTCCCAACCATAAAACCAGTGTGCCTGCCAGTCGTATTCCTCGTCATATTTCAGATGGTAGTTCCACAGCACCTTGAGGTTGAGGTCCACCTCGGGCAAGTCCATGGTGATGTCGGGACCGCTGTTGTGGAGATGGAGGTCCGGCTCACGCACGCAGCCTGTCAGCGTCATGCCCGTCAACAGAAGACACACGCCTTCCACCACCCCGCTGCCTTGGCGGCGAGCGGCATGCAACAGACGGGTGATATGTTTCTTTATCTTAGGCATCTTTTTTCTTTTTCGTTGTTTCTTAGCTTGACGCGGAGTTATCGCATCGGATTCTGCAGGGTCTTCACCCGCTCACGGCTGCGGAAGCTGGCGCCGTTCTTGTGGTTGCGGCGGTAGAGGAGGTCGTAGCTGAGGGTGATCTCCACCCGGGTGGGACCGAGCCATGTGTAGCGGTGCTTGCGTCGCTGGAAGTCCTTGGCGTCGCCATACCATTTATAATAATAGAGCTCGGGGTCGGTGTCGGGCTTCACGGGGCACTTCCACTGGTAGGGGTCGTAGAGGGTGCGGAAGAATCCGCCCTGCAAGCCGAACTCGAGTCGCCAGTGTTCGGAGCGTCCCAAGGGGGCCACATAGCCCACACCGAGACCTCCACCCCAGCCTTCGCCTTCCCATCCACGGCGCTCGCCGAAACAGATGTTGTAGAGTCCGGCATGGGCATAGGCACTGAAGTAGACTCCCTTGAAAGCGGCTCCCTCGCCGGGACGGCGCTGGAGGATGTCGCCGCTGCGCAAGTAGTAGCGGGTGTGTATCTGGTAGTTGCGCACCTGGAAATAGCGGTGCTCGCGATAGTGCTGCCACCAGGGACCATCGAAGCTGGCGCCATAGGTGAAGTGTCCACGCAGGGGATAGTATTCTATCGCCACATTCGGTATGGGGCAGAAGCGGCCGTAGCCGGGCATGTAAGCAAAGTCGAAGAGCAAGTTGGTCTTGATGCTGAGCAACTCGCGGCGAGGCTCATAGAGCGGTTTCTGCTCCATGGGCACAGCGACAGGTTTGAGTCCCTGCAAATTGAAATGAAGTTCCAAGGGAGGAAGCACAATGCCGCCCTGCTTCGCCACAAGCGACGAAACAGGCACAGACTCGACGAGCACCTCGTCGACTGCCATGATGCGCACGGCACGCAACTTCGGGAAATAAATCTGGAGCAAGCGTTTCCACAGCTTGCCACCATCATAAGCCATCAGCGCACCCTTGATGCGCCAGGTGTTGCCACCCTTGGCGAGGATGTCGTCGACAGCAGGGAGATAGGAATCGTGGTTGAGCCACATCATGGCGCGCATGAGGGGGTAGTCCTCCGTCACCACATCGTAGCGGATGCGGTCGGTGCTGATGCCGTAGCTGCTGAGCACGGAGTCGACAGCAGCCCGTCGCCCGTTGGCGAGGCGGCGGTTGTTGGCAGTGGGGCCTTCGGGTGAGGCGGCGGCACGTCCCAAGACAATGCCTCTCCCGTCCAGCGCCTTGAGCGCCGGAATCAGCGAGTCAGTAATCCACTTCCTATCGCGGTCGTTGATATTGATTTTGTCCACAACGAATTGTATGGGCCGAGAGTTGTGCAGGAACAAGCTGTCTGTCGTTTTGACCTGAGCGGCTGTATGCTGTACAAAGCCCCAAATCATTGCAAACATCATTAATACAATGTTTCGCACGTTCAATCTACATTTAGAGATTCCGCTAATTAGTTCTCAGTTATTTTGATCATACGCCTACATGTCACAGACTATGCGGCACCAAATTAGGGAAACATTCAGTTCGTATTATCTTATTAATTATTAACCTCTTATTTCATAAGTTTTGTATAGATTACAAAAGTACATTATTTTT
>JBNMIE010000168.1:0-2114 GCA_050873125.1 Prevotella sp. | reverse complement strand
TCAAGCCCTCTCGGCCATCAGTCAGCCTGAGGGAGACAAAGAAAAACTGGTGACCTTGGCACTCGAGACGGGACACTATGGAGCAGAAGCCATGGCGCTGCTGGACAAAGCCAACACTTCCGCCTACGGGAAACCTTCCATCGCGAAAGTGAATATCGGTGTGGACCATCGCCCCGGCATCCTTGTCAGCGGACACGACCTCCAAGACCTTGAAGACCTGTTGCGCCAGACGGAGGGTCAAGGCATCGATGTCTACACCCATGGCGAGATGCTGCCTGCCCACTATTACCCCCGACTGAGAAGATATGGTCATCTCGTCGGAAACTACGGAAATGCCTGGTGGCAACAGAAAGAGGAGTTCTCCCACTTCAACGGCCCCATCATCTTCACCACCAACTGCATCGTCCCGCCCCTGCCCGGCGCCAACTATGCCGACAGGGTGTTCACCCTCAACAGCACGGGATATCCCGGATGGAAACACATCGAGACCGGAACCGACGGCCACAAGGATTTCTCCGAGGTCATCGCCCTTGCCAAGACTTGTCCGCCACCCGAGGAGATAGAGCAAGGTCACATCATCGGTGGATTCGCCCACGACCAAGTGGTGGCGCTCGCACCCCAAATCATGGATGCCGTGAAGAGTGGCGCCATCCGGAAGTTTATCGTCATGAGCGGATGCGATGGACGGATGAAGAGCCGGCAATACTACACAGACTTCGCCAAGGCGCTGCCCCAAGACGTGGTGATTCTCACCTCGGGTTGCGCCAAATATCGCTACCTGAAGCTCAACCTCGGCAACATCAACGGCATTCCCCGTGTCTTGGATGCCGGACAATGCAACGACAGCTACTCATGGGTGGTGGTGGCGATGAAACTGAAAGAACTGATGGGAAAGGACAATATCAACGACCTGCCCATCGAATTCAACATCGCCTGGTATGAGCAAAAGGCAGTCATCGTGCTGCTCGCCCTGCTCAGTCTGGGCATCAAGAACATCCATATCGGTCCCACGCTGCCGGCATTCCTGTCGCCCAACGTGCTGGACTTGTTGGTCAAGACATTCAATCTCAGCGGTATTACGAATATAGAAGTAGATCTCAAAAAGATGGTTTTAGGGTAATAAGAACGTGGCATGCGGCCACGACAACAAGAAGCGAAAGCAAAGAACAAAAGGCCTATGAAAACACGCAGCGCCCCGACCGTGATGGCCGGGGCGCTGTCATTATAGTGAGATAGTGTTCACTTACGAATTCATGGTGAGGAGGAACTCCTCGTTGTCTCTGGTGTGGAGCATGTGGTTGTGGATGGAGTTCATCGCCTCGATAGGATTCATGTCGGAAATGAACTTGCGGAGAATCCACATGCGGTCGAGTGTGGTCTTGTCCTGGAGCAGGTCGTCGCGACGTGTGCTCGAAGCCACGAGGTTGACAGCGGGGAAGATGCGCTTGTTGCTCAAAGAGCGGTCGAGCTGCAACTCCATGTTGCCGGTACCCTTGAACTCCTCGAAGATGACCTCGTCCATCTTGGAACCGGTATCGATCAAGGCTGTGGCAATGATGGTGAGCGAACCGCCACCCTCGATGTTACGCGCAGCACCGAAGAAACGCTTAGGCTTCTGCAGGGCATTGGCGTCGACACCACCGGTGAGCACCTTGCCACTGGCAGGACTTACCGTGTTGTAGGCTCTCGCCAGACGGGTGATGGAATCGAGGAAGATGACCACATCGTGACCACTCTCCACCATGCGCTTTGCCTTCTCAAGCACGATGCCGGCAATCTTCACGTGGCGCTCGGCTGGCTCGTCAAAGGTGGAGGCGATGACCTCGGCATTGACGGTGCGCGCCATGTCTGTCACCTCCTCTGGACGCTCGTCGATGAGCAGCATCATCAGATAGGCCTCGGGATTGTTGGCGGCAATGGCGTTGGCGATATCCTTCATGAGGATGGTCTTACCGGTCTTCGGCTGTGCCACGATGAGAGCACGCTGACCCTTGCCTATCGGAGCGAAGAGGTCGACAATACGTGTGGAGAGGTTGGTTGTGGCACGGTCGCCACAGAGATTGAACTTCTCGTCGGGGAAAAGAGGTGTGAGGTGTTCGAAGGGGATGCGGTCG
>JBNMIE010000167.1:0-2131 GCA_050873125.1 Prevotella sp. | reverse complement strand
GACGCAATGTCCATTTGCAACGCTTCCTCTGCCGACGAGGCGGTAGCCACCTCGTAGCCTTCGGTCTCAAGATTGAACTTAAGGATTTCGAGCAAGTCCTGTTCGTCGTCCACAACGAGTATTCGAAAGTTGTTTTCCATATTTCTGTTTTTTAGTTTCCGGCTGCAAAAGTAGCAACTGCAGTCTTCATACTTGTTGCATCCGTATTACAATATGGTTACATCGAGGGACAAAGTTAGTGCAAATCGAAGACAATACAAAATAAAAGGTGACTTGTTTCACTTTTATTTTTATTGTTGAGATGCCGCCTAAGTTATATAAAGTTAGTGCAAATCGAAGACAATACAAAATAAAAGGTGACTTGTTTCACTCTAATTATTATTGTTGAGATATTTTCACCGCGGTGAAAAGTTCGTTAGTCCGCCATTAACGACCCGTTAGTCTGCCATTAACGATGTGTTAGTCCGCCATTAACGGAAACCAGCAAGCATTGGAACATAAAAAACGGGCCTCATGGCGGCAAACGGGAATGGCATCCGGGTGCGCGGCATGAGGCCTTTGGTTTCTCTCTCTTGTTATTCTGAATGTATTTGTTAGTCCTTACAGCGGATATTCGTCGAAGGCATAGAGCACGGTGGAGAGGTAGCGCTCTCCGGTGTCGGGCAGCAGGGTGACAATGCGCTTGCCCTTGTTCTCGGGACGCTTGGCGAGGACGGTGGCGGCGAAGGCTGCCGCTCCCGACGAGATGCCCACAAGGAGTCCCTCCTGCTGTGCCAACTCTCGGCCTGTGCGGATGGCATCATCGTTGTCCACATCGAGCACTTCGTCGATGACCGAGGCGTCATAGGTTTTCGGCACAAAGCCGGCACCGATGCCCTGAATCTTGTGCGGACCGCTCTTTCCGCCGTTGAGCACGGGCGATGTGGAGGGCTCCACAGCCACGATTTTCACGTTCGGATTCTTCTCCTTCAGCCGCTTGCCGATGCCCGACACGGTGCCTCCCGTGCCCACACCTGCCACGAAGATGTCCACCTGTCCGTCGGTCTGCTCCCAGATTTCCACACCCGTGGTGTCGTAGTGGCGCTTGGGGTTGGAGGCGTTCTCAAACTGCTGCAGGATGATGGAGCCGGGTATGCTGTCGCGCAGTTCCTCGGCAGCCTTGATGGCACCCGCCATGCCCGCCTTGCCGTCGGTCAGCTTCACCTCGGCGCCATAGGCTTTCACGAGGTTGCGCCGTTCCACGCTCATGGTCTCCGGCATGGTCAGAATCAGTTTGTAACCCTTGACGGCAGACACCAAGGCGAGTCCCACACCCGTGTTTCCGCTGGTAGGCTCGATGATGGTGGCTCCCGGTTTCAGCAGTCCCCGCGACTCTGCGTCCTCGATCATGGCGAGGGCGATGCGGTCTTTCACGCTGCCGCCGGGATTGAAATATTCCACC
This sequence comes from Prevotella sp., assembly GCA_050873125.1. Classification (GTDB taxonomy): domain Bacteria; phylum Bacteroidota; class Bacteroidia; order Bacteroidales; family Bacteroidaceae; genus Prevotella. The sequence goes on along the minus strand of JBNMIE010000167.1, from coordinate 690 downwards.
TTGGCGACAATCGGGGTCTCCACGCCATGGGCGGCGGAGAACTTGCCCAGTTCGAGCATTGGGGTGTTGCCGATGAGATCGGTCAGTTGCTTGGCTATTTTGCTCATGATGTTTCTCCTTTCAGTGTTTTAGATTTTGTCGAACGCCTGCTGCAGGTCGTCGATGATGTCGTCGATATGCTCCGTGCCGATGCTCAGTCGGATGGTCGACGGAGTGATGTGCTGCTGTGCCAGCTCCTCGGGCGTCATCTGTGAGTGGGTGGTGGTGTAGGGGTGGATGACCAGACTCTTCACGTCAGCCACGTTGGCGAGCAGGGAGAAGATCTTCAGTGCGTCGATAAACTTCCATGCCGCTTCCTCGCCGCCCTTGATCTCAAAGGTGAAGATGCTGCCGCCACCGTTGGGGAAGTATTTCTGATAGAGTGCGTGGTCGGGGTGGTCGGGCAGTGAGGGATGGTTCACCTTCGCCACCTTGGGGTTGTGTGCCAGGTAGTCCACCACTTTCAGGGCGTTGTAGACATGGCGCTCCACACGCAGGGAGAGTGTCTCCAAACCTTGCAGCAGAATCCAGGCGTTGAAGGGCGAGATGGTGGCGCCCGTGTCGCGGAGAATCACCGCGCGGATGCGGGTCACGAAGGCTGCCTTGCCTGCCACGCCGGCGAAGATGGCGCCATGATAGCTTGGGTCTGGT
>JBNMIE010000166.1:0-2176 GCA_050873125.1 Prevotella sp. | reverse complement strand
GTGCTGGACAGCTACGAGATGTCCTTCATCATCGAGATTATACTCTACGGTATAGTCTGACTCAGGTTCGTCGGTCAGCGGGAACTTGTTGGCTTCAGGACTCATATCGAAATCCTTGCGGAGAGGATAGCCCTTGAAGTCGGTGCGCAGGAAGAGACGACGCATGTCGGGATGACCCAAGAACTTGATGCCGACGAAGTCGAACACCTCACGTTCCAACAAGTCAGCCACTTTCCAAAGGTTGATGACAGTAGGAATCACATCGCTACCATCCACCTTCTTGGCAATCGTCTTCACGGAGCAACGCTCATTGTTGTCTGTATTCTCAAGAATATAGATACAGCCAAGACCCTCTTCACCGAAGTCTTCACCGATAATGGTAACAAGGTAGTCGAAATGTTTCTCGTTCTTCAACTTGGCCATTTCTGCGGCGAAGTTATCGAATGTGAGTTCAATGTTATTAAGTTTCATGTCTTATACCTTATTATATTAGTCAGTTAAACCTTTCTGTGCGTCGAAATTCTCCGGCACATCGGTCACAATAATCGGCTCTTTCTGTCCGAGTTTCTCGGTAGCGATGAGATTTTCATTGCTCAAGCCTCTCAGACCGCCCTTGCTCATAGAGAGTTCTTTTTCCTCAGCGGTCATCTTATGGTTGGCTCCGCCGAAGAATTTCTCCACTTTCACCTTGCGCTGCAACTGCATCATACCATAGAGGATAGCCTCTGGACGTGGAGGGCAACCTGGAACATAAACATCCACAGGAACCAACTCACTGATGCCGCGCACCACATTGTAGCTCTTCTTGAATGGACCACCGCTGATGGTACATCCACCGACAGCCACAACATACTTAGGCTCAGCCATCTCGTCATAAAGACGCTTGAACACCGGTGCCATCTTGTTGGTGATGGTGCCGGCGCACATGATCAGGTCGGCCTGACGTGGAGAGTTACGGGTAACCTCGAAACCGAAGCGGGAGAAGTCGTAGCGTGCACAACCGACAGCCATAAACTCAATACCGCAGCAAGAGGTACCGAAAGTGAGAGACCAAAGAGAATTGGAACGTCCCCAGTTGATAGCCTGGTCAAGTGTTCCTACAACTACATTCACGCCACCCTCATGCAATTCGTTTACAATCTTTTCAAGTCCTTCGTTGTCCTTGAATTCTCCATAAGGGATACTCTTGATAACGGGCTTTCTTACTTCCATTCCAGCGCTCCTTTCCGCCAGGCGTAAGCCAAGCCAAATACCAATACCAGCATGAAAAAGCCAATGCTACAAAGTGCCATGGCTCCAAACTGCTTAACTACAACTGCCCAGGGATACAGGAACACGGTCTCGATGTCGAACACGAGGAAAAGAATCGCAAAGAGATAGTAGTCCACATGGGTTGGAAGCCAAGAGGTTCCACGTGTTGGGATACCACACTCAAACGGTTGACCTTTCACGGGGTTGTACGAGCGAGGACCAATGAGTTTCGCAACTACATAAGCTCCTACTACCAATACAGCAGCCGTCAAGATAACGGTGATTAATAAGATAGAATACATATATATGTTATAAAATATAATTTAGCCTACAATATAAGGCGATGCAAAGGTAATAAAATTATCGCTAACTTAGCTATGTTTAACATTATAAAATGGTTATGCACGGAAAAATTGACCCAAAACAAGCGGTATCATCTCCGTATCTTCTCGTGAAAAGCCACAAGTCCGTCCATCGGACTGCGCACCACCTCACCCATCGTGAAGCCTTCGGCACGGGCAGCTTCCTCCAATTGTTTGCGGAAATAGAACGCCACACTGCCTATCGCCCCAACATCCAAATCCGTGCGGTGATAGCGCGACACATTATAACGGAAGAACTGGCGGAAATTGCCAACGACAAGATCATGAAGCGACTCATCGTCCACATGTTTCGACAAGAACGGGCACACCGAAGCCAAGAAACGGTTGGCAAGAGGCTGACGGTAGACCCGGTCGATGACATCGGCCATCGACAGTCCCGTGGCCTGCTCATAAGCTGTCCGGATGCGCTCGCTGAGTCTTCCCTTATAAAGGGCATTGAAAAACAGCCGTCCCATCACGGCCCCACTGCCCTCGTCTCCGAGAATATAGCCCAAAGGCGGAACATTCTCTACAACAGACTTTCCGTCATAAAGGCATGAATT
>JBNMIE010000165.1:0-2205 GCA_050873125.1 Prevotella sp. | reverse complement strand
TGAGGTCGTTGGTAGGATTTGCCGTATAGGGATAGTAGGCATTGAAGGTGTGAGTGTCTGTGTCCGTGAAAAACACCTTGTTGGCTGACACAAACTGATTCGTGCCGCCGCTTCGGGTGAACTTCATATTGTTGATCATCCCTGTGGAAGAGATGCCAATCATATCATTGAGTTCCCACTGGTTGTCAACGGCTCGTGTGGAAACGGCAGGTTGCAGCATCTCCAGATTGGTGAATACCTGAAGCTGCTTGGTTGATGTGCTGTCGGTCACGACCACAGAACCTCCGCCACCGGGCAGGTAAATCTCATTGACGATGTCTTGGTCACAGGACGTGAGGAGCATGGCTCCAAGTCCCAACATTAGAAACAAATTCTTTTTCATGCTTTTTCTTTTTTAATTGTTGTACTTTGATGATGATACGGGTGATACTCGATGTCTGTATATGGGCTAATCCATAATCGTGATGATGGGTCTCGCCTTATGCGGCTGCCACTTGGGAGTCTCCTGTATGGCACCGCTTCCCAGTGAGTAAAGCCATGCCTTGGCGGTCGCTTGTCCTTCTACCTCCGTTGAAGTCCAATACCAACAGTCATCATCCTCATCGGGGATAGGTGTGCCGCCGCATTTCAGGATGTATGGGTTGATGATGTCCTTGGCATGATAGAGCAGACGCATCTGTGCCACACTGGGGATATAGGCACTTTGCCCGTAACGCCACATGTCGAAGACACGCTCAGCCAAAGGCGACTTCACATCGGTCGTGCCATAAAGGGCAAAAGTGTTCTTGTTGCCGTCGTAGGCGGTGAGGTCACAGGATGTGTCCTGTTCCACACCGATACTGTCAGCAAAGGCTTCGGGAGCGATGTCCCACAGATAGACGGCATATCCGTTTCCCTCCATTTCTTCCCTCTGATTGACGTTGAACACCACTGCAATGGCTTGCTTGCACGATTGCTCGTAGGTTTCGTAGGGCATCACCTTGCCGTCAGTGGTCAAGATATGGGTGACCTTCATGGCTGTGTCGGGAAAGTCCTGATGCTCGTCACAGGCAGTCAGCAACACCGTTGCCGCAACTGCCAAGATTGAAAACAGTTTCTTCATACGCATAGTCATTTTACAGGAAGTTTCACACCCAGGACAATACCCGTTCTGAACAGGTCTTCACCCTTGATCATCACATCGGTCTTCACCTGCCAGAAGAGCTTCCAGCCGTGTCTGAGTGTATAGTTTTGCTCATAGCCGAGGTGGATGCCACCCAAGAACCTGTCAGTATCGCTACCTGCCGATGCTCCTATGCGCATGTTGCCATGGTGGTTGCGTCCTCTTGCCACACAGGGCTTATAGGCAAAGCCGAAACCATAACTGCGGTAGTTGTTCCAAAAACTCTCAGGACAGACATGACCGCACGATGCGCACTCGTTCCACTTGATATATCCGTTTGCAAAATACTCCCACGCATTGTGGTACTTCGTCTCATACTCGTAGGACAGCGTCACGTCCAGTCCTCGCTCATACAGGCATCCGAACCCCAAGGATATGCGGTCGCTATTCTGCTGCGCCATTGCCGGAGTCATGCTTGCCATAAAACAGATGACAACGAGTAAGGTATGCACAAGCCAATTCCTCACTCCTAATTCCTCATTCCTAATTCTCATTATTCCTCCTCCAACAGTATATGGTTAAACGAATCGGCAGACAGCACATCCTCATAGTCGATGCTGAGCGAGATGGTGCGTCCACTTATCTGTTTTTCCGACAGCTCGATGGTCAGCACCTTGTCGTTGGGGAAGGTCATCTTCTTCACCACAATCACGTTGCGATAGCCATACTTGAAGGTCTTCGCATCGTCCAACACAAGAGATGGGGTCAGTTCCACTATCTGCGCATTGGTAGCCTTGCTCTGCTTCTTGTCCGATAGTTTGATGCGCATCTCGTCGATGTCGAAGCGGATGTTGGTCTTGTTCTCCACGGAGAAGTCGATGAAGAAATATTCGCCCACGCTGTAGATGTTGTTCAGGCGCATTACCATGCGGTGCATCTTCGTCGCCACGTTGCGGTATTTGGCAGACGATGACCATATCTGACGTGCATACTTGGTCATGTCGGCAGTGGACAGGCTTACAGCGGGATTGTTGTAGGCATTGCGCTCCGAGCATTCTATTTCCTTATCGGTTACTGCCTCCTGCATCCTCGTGGTATAGAGC
>JBNMIE010000164.1:0-2274 GCA_050873125.1 Prevotella sp. | reverse complement strand
TCCCACGCCTTCCTCGTTGTAGTAAGCCTGTGCCGTGTCTATCATGCGATAGCCCACACTCAGAGCGTCTGATACGCATCGTTCACATTCTTCAGGGGTTACTTGAAATACTCCATAACCCAAAATCGGCATTTCTACGCCGTTTGAAAGTTTTACTGTTTGCATAAAAAGGTTTGATTTCAGATGTTTATTGAATGCTTATAGGGTGGTTCTAAAAATTCTGTTTTAAATATTCTAATATTCTGATGGTCGCTTTGCGCCTTCGCGAAAGCGTCTTTTTGCAAGTAGCCTCAGTCACAGAGCCCGCTATGCTCCTTCACCTACTTACAAAAATACACTTCCGATAAGGCACAAATCGCCTCATCAGAATGATTAGAACCACCCTATATCTTGTTTTTCTTCAGCCATTCCCTTACCAGCCTGTCTGATGAAGCAGCATCGCTTCCACGAATGGCAAGTCCCTCTTTCACTTCCGCATTTGGACAAACCTTGCGTATGTCGTCAATGCTATGCCCCAGTCTGCTTCCCTCGTGGGTACAAAAGGGGAGTATCTTCTTCCCCGTAAGGTCGTATGCTTCTAAAAAAGAAAATACGCACATTGGCATCGTACCCCACCAGTTGGGATAACCGAGGATAATCGTGTCATACTCTGACATATCCTCTATCTTTCCCGTCAGCGTAGGGCGTTCCTTGCCCTGAAGTTCCTGCATGGCAACTTCGGTCATCTTCGTGTAGTCCGCCGGATATGCCTTGACGGTTTCTATACGGAAACTGTCGGCACCTGTCTGTTCGGCAATCTTTTCTGCCACACATTCCGTGTTGCCCAGTTGCAGACTCTTGACAACACCGCCGACATAGTTCTCTCCACGGCGTGAGTAATAAGCTATAAGTGTTTTGCCCATTGTCTTTTTCTGATTTCGTTGCAAAGTTACGCCAATTTTATATCCCTTGTATTTCACAAAAGGCTTCTAACCTTTCACAAAAAGCACAAACCGCTTTGCATTCTCTTTGCAAAGCGATAATTTTGCGGCATGGCAAATGACAAAGAACTGAAAATAGTATATTCAACCTTGTTTCAACTGATAGGTTCGGTGAAACTGAAAGGTTGGTGCGTCCACTTGGTGTGTCTGCAAGGGGAAGGCTTCTTCACTTACGGCGGACGTCCGTTTCATGTGAAGAAGCATGAAGCATTGGTCATCAATGCGCCACAGCAAGTGCATGTAGTCGGCCAAAGCGAAGACTTGAAGGTGGAAGTGTTGGCAGCCCCGAATGATTTCCTGTCCAACCAGCTTCCGGCAAACAACTATGGTATAGGAGGCGGCATCAGCTTGTACGATAATCCTATAATCCCATTGTCTGAAAAAGATGCACAAACGTTGGTGCGCGACATACACCATATCCGCGACCGCATCGCTGACACCGGGCACCTGTTTTACCGCGAACTAATAGGCGGATTGGCTCTTCCGCTCATTTACGACCTGTTTTATTTTCATGCAAAGAACCACGCCCCGATATTCGCCACAGACAGGAGCATGTATGTTGTGAAAGAACTGATGGCGCTGCTTGAGAGCGGACGCTGCAAGAAATACCGTGAAGTTGCCTATTACGCCGAACAACTGAATGTAACCGTTAAATATCTGTCAAATACCGTAAAGCGACAGACGGGCAAGAGCGTCACTTATTACATCGACCGCTATACCGTCCCGATGATAAAGGAATATCTTGAACATTCTGCACTATCCATTGTACAGATAGCCGAGGAAATGAACTTCACGACGCCCTCTTATTTCAGTCGTTATGTGACCAAGCATTTGGGTGTATCACCAAAGGCTTATAGGGAATCATTAATACCCAATAAATGACAAACAAATGTGATGATGTTTGCCTCTCATACCTTCTGAAGGATCTATAACGTTTCGTGTGGGCAGTCAAACCGGGCATCATTATTCACTTGAGTTTACCACCAAGGGCCACAAAGATGCACGAAGACATGCGGCAGAATGATCCACGAAGAGGACGTGGGGGAGGGGCTGCGGATTCCCAGCCGTGGCCTCGGGGATGCTATATGGTTTTATCCGCTAAGGGCCGCTAAGACCAATGCAGATGATTTTGAACGCGAAGGGCCCAAGGGCCACTAAGATACGCGAAGCCATGCGGCAGAGTCTTTACCACCAAGAGCCACGAAGAAGCACGAAGCCATGCGGCATAATATGACTGCAATGACTATCAGTGCAATGCTTTGGGGAATCATTGGTTACCCACACGAAACGTTAT
>JBNMIE010000163.1:0-2300 GCA_050873125.1 Prevotella sp. | reverse complement strand
CCTGCGGATGTCCAACGGCGAGCCTTTCGACGAGAACCGATGGTACAAGGTGGCGATGAACAGCTACCGCGGCAATGGTGGCGGCGAACTGCTCACCAAGGGTGCCGGCATCCCCCACGACTCGCTCGAGAGCCGCATCCTCTACAAGAGCGACCTCGACCTGCGCCACTATCTCACCCAGGAGATAGAGCAGATGAAGACCGTCACCCCGAAGCCCAACAACAACTGGCGGTTCGTGCCCGAGGCTTGGACCAAGCCCGCCGCACAGCGCGACCGCGAACTGCTCTTCGGCACGAAATAGCGGAGAGAAGTGCCGCTTAACCAACGAAACGAAAAGGACGCGATTAGCTCCTTAACCCAAGAAACAAGAAGAAAGAAATGAAAAGATACTGGTTTGTGTTCTGCAAAGGCGACATCATGCTCGAGCGCCAGGCAGACGGTTCCTATACCATCCCCCTCGAGGAGGAGGCTCCTGTGGAGGTGAAGCCCTGGACTCATGTGCTCAACATCACACCCATCGATGACACAGAGGTGAAGACGTTCTCGATAGACGCCCCCGTAGTGGACCATCCGCGCTACGAGATGTGCGGTCTCCGACAGAGCTACTACAAGCTCTCGCCCGTGCTCTACATGAAGGCGGGCAAGTGTCAGGAACTGCTCTATTGGGACAAGAACACGAAGTTCTGCGGCGTGTGCGGTGCTCCGATGGCGATGCACACCGACATCTCCAAGCGCTGCACGAGTTGCGGCAAGGAGGTGTGGCCCCAGCTCGCCACCGCCATCATCGTGCTCATCCGCCGTGGCGACGACATCTTCCTCGTCCACGCCAAGAATTTCAAGGGTGAGTTCTACGGTCTCGTGGCAGGTTTTGTCGAGACCGGCGAGACGCTCGAGGAGGCAGTGAGGCGCGAGGTGCAGGAGGAGACGAGCCTCCGCATCAAGAACCTGCGCTATTTCGGTTCACAGCCCTGGCCCTACCCCTGCGGTCTGATGGTGGGCTTCACCGCCGACTACGACGGTGGCGAGGTACACATCCAGCGGTCGGAACTGCGCGAGGGCCATTGGTACAACATCAACCACCTCCCCCAACTGCCCGAAAAGCTGTCCATCGCCCGCCGCATCATCGATGCCTGGCTGGAAGAGAAAGGGAAGCAATAAATTCAACATACCGACAAAAGCCGTTCTTTTGTAAAGATAGTGCAACCTATCTTATGCAAAGAGAACGGCTTTTTATTATCTTAAATAATGTAATAAATGACGTTTAGAAATTTTTTGTGCAAAAAATATGTATTTTTGTTTGAGGTTTCACAGAAATACTATATCTTTGCAACCGAAATATAGAAAATACTATTAAATAACCAATAAAAGAAACTAATTATGAAAGCAACAGAAGTTGTAGAGAATCTCAAACGCAGATTCCCGAATGAGCCGGAGTATATCCAGGCCGTGAGCCAGGTACTTGGAACCATCGAGGACGAATACAACAAGCACCCGGAGTTTGAGCGTGCCAACCTGATTGAGCGTCTCTGCATTCCAGACCGTCTGATTGAGTTCCGCGTGTCTTGGATTGACGACAAGGGCAACGTGCAGACCAACATGGGCTACCGTGTACAGCACAACAACGTGATCGGTCCCTACAAGGGTGGTATCCGTTTCCACGCTTCTGTGAACCTTTCAATCCTCAAATTCCTCGCCTTCGAGCAGACCTTCAAGAACTCGCTCACCACACTGCCTATGGGTGGTGCCAAGGGTGGATCTGACTTCTCACCACGTGGCAAGAGCAATGCTGAGGTGATGCGTTTCTGCCAGGCATTCATGAACGAGCTGTATCGCCACATCGGTCCTGACGAGGATGTGCCCGCAGGCGACATCGGCGTAGGCGGCCGCGAGGTAGGCTACATGTTCGGCCAGTATAAGAAGCTCACACACTGCTTCCAGGGTATGCTCACCGGCAAGGGCCAGGAGTTCGGCGGATCTCTCATCCGTCCTGAGGCAACAGGTTACGGCAACGTATACTTCCTGGAGAACATGCTCAAGACCCGCAACATCGACATCAAGGGCAAGACCGTGTTGGTATCCGGTTCGGGCAACGTGGCCCAGTATACAGTGGAGAAACTGCTCGACCTCGGCGCAAAGCCTGTGACCCTGTCCGACTCCGACGGTTACATCTACGATCCAGACGGCATCGACCGCGAGAAGCTCGCCTACGTGATGGAGCTGAAGAATGTGGAGCGTGGCCGTATCCGCGAATATGCCGAGAAGTATGGCTGCAAGTATGTGGCTGGCGCAAAGCCTTGGTT
>JBNMIE010000162.1:0-2318 GCA_050873125.1 Prevotella sp. | reverse complement strand
GCATTAAGACCTTCAACTACCATCTGTGCAAGATGCTGCGCGACAACACTGTGGATGTGGTGTATGACGTGTCAAACACCGAAGGCGAAAAGAATCTCTTCGTGACAGCAGGCAAAGACACACGGACGGGAGAGTACATAGTGAAGATAATAAACCTCGGCAACACCCCTGCCACATTCTCCCTCAACCTGAACGGCAGGAAGTTCACCGGCAGAGCCGACATCACCACACTCACCGCAAAACCCGACCAGCGCGCTACTCCCGACAATCCAAATGCCGTCAACCCCGAGGAAAGACGCGAACTATTCGTGAAATCAACGCCGACAATCACCGTAGCAGAGAAATCGTTCACCATATACAGAATGAAATAACTAACGACAAGATACTGACATGAACAAGAACAACATCATGGCTCTGGCTTCATTGGCGGCGATGCCGATGTTGGCAGGGGCGACAGAAAGACCCAACGTGATAATAATCATAGCCGACGACCTGGGCTGGGGCGATGTGAGTGCCTACGGCAACCGCACCGTCTCGACACCCAACATCGACTTCCTGGCGCAGAACGGTGCCTGCTTCACCAACGGACACGCCTCGTCTGCCACATCCACACCGTCGCGCTACGGCCTCATGACGGGCATGTATCCGTGGCGTAACGACGATGCCAAGATTCTGCCAGGCGATGCTCCGCTGCTCGTCGGCACCGACCAGTTCACCATTGGCAAGATGTTCCAGCACGCTGGCTACTCCACCGCCGCCATAGGCAAGTGGCATCTGGGCATGGGCGAGGGCAAGATTGACTGGAACCGACAGATAACACCGTCGGGCAACGCCATCGGGTTCGACTACACCTACCTCATCGCCGCCACCGTCGATCGTGTGCCTACGGTGTATGTCGAGAACGGACGCGTGGCCAACCTCGACCCCAGCGACCCCATTTCCGTAGATTATGAACACCCGTTCGAGGGCGAACCCACCGGCGTGAACAACCCCGAACTGGTGAAGATGCACTGGAGTCACGGACATCAGAACGCTGTGATTAACGGCATTCCACGCATAGGATTCATGAAAGGCGGCAAGAGTGCCATCTGGAACGAGAAGACCATGGCTGCCGACATACTCGCCAAAGTGAAGGCTTACATCGACACTGTGCCGCAGGGCAAGCCGTTCTTCCTCTACTACGGACTGCACGAGCCGCACGTTCCACGCGTCCCGGCATCGCAGTTCGAGGGCAAGTCGGCCACGGGAGCACGTGGCGATGTGGTGATAGAAGCCGACTGGTGCGTGGGCGAGACTATGAAATATCTGAAGGAGAAAGGTCTGGACGACAACACTATCGTGATATTCACAAGCGACAACGGTCCCGTACTCGACGACGGATATGAGGACGGCGCCAGCGGAACACGCTCCATACACGACCCCAACGGCGGACTCCGCGGCGGCAAGTACAGCCTGTTTGAGGCTGGCACACGCGTGCCTTTCTTCATGTACTGGAAGGGAAAAATCGCCCACTTCACCACCGACGCACTCGTGACACAGCAGGATCTGCTCGCATCGTTCGCACGCATGATAGGCGAGAAAATACCCGACGGACTCGACTCGCAGGACTATCTCGACACATTCCTCGGCAAGAGCGACAAGGGACGCAAGGGTTATGTGGTGGAGGCAAGCGGCCGTCTGGCATACCGCAGCGGTCGTTACGCCCTCATACCGCCATACAGCGGACCTAAGACCAACGCTACGGGTAACGAACTCGGAACTGTTGATCACTACTCGCTCTACGACCTGACTGCCGAACCGGCGCAGCAGACCGACATTTCGGCACAGAACCCGAAACTGGTGAAGAAGCTAAAAGCCGAATTTCTCAAAGCAGCAGGGTCGCACTATGTACACGACCAAAAGCAGGAAGTACTGCAATAAGAGCCACAAGCAAAGGGGACGAACGGGAACTACTGCTACCGCCACGCCCTAAGGAGGCTGCGGACATACCCCATACCACCTCCCCCTACTCCGGCTTCAAGACATAACAAGCGGACAAGACAGATGTGACAGACGCAAGAAGTCATAGTGTCTTGTCCGTTTTTTTTGTTTTTACCGGACAGCAATATCCAAAAATCTTATTTTCCAATTCCCGTCCCTCGCCCCATTTCGTTCCCAATTCATTAACTTACCTGTTGGAGGGTGTGTCAAAATAGAAGTTAAAAGAAGTTTGGGCTTCGCCCGAAGTTAACAGAAGTTAGCGGACATATGTATAAATTGCTGAAAATAAAGCATTCGTCTGTTAACTTCCATCCATCGTAGATGGATTAACTTCTTCT
>JBNMIE010000161.1:0-2371 GCA_050873125.1 Prevotella sp. | reverse complement strand
CAGGCAAGGTAGGCTTCTTCATTCTCAACGAGACAACGAACGTTCCTGCCCACAAGGCTTACTTCGCTGTTGACCGTTCCAGCGTGAACCTCAGCAACTGCAACATGTTCAGTTTTGACGACAACACCACAGGCATCAGCGCTGCCACAGCCAGCAAGAACGCCACCATCATCGCCATCTACAACGCAGCAGGCAAGCAGCAGACTACCCTCAGCAAGGGCTTGAACATCGTCAAGATGAGCGATGGCAGTGTGAAGAAAATCATGAAATAAAAACACTTAAAAAGATATGACCATGAACAAGAAAGCATACACATCTCCACAGATTGTCATTGTGGAAGCTGAAGCTGTCGTCATGAACGACAATTCTTATTCCGTATCTGCCGACAGAGACACAAAGGTGGAAACCGTCAAGAGCAACCAATTCTTCTTCCATGAAGAGGATGGCGACCTCAACGTTTGGAAAAACACTGACAAAGACTAATCATCATACATACAACAACAAAGTCCCCGCAACTGGCATCCAAGCCATGTTGCGGGGACTTTGTTTATTCCTTCTTATTATTTCACCTCCCAGATATCGTTGGTCTCCAAGAGTTCCGCAAAGTTGTGATAGCTTTTCTGCGTCTTCACCTCTTCTATCTGCTGATGAACAGCCTCCTCATAGGTGGGCGCCTCCACATCGCGAATCACGCCAAGAGCCACAGGGAAACCATGTTCATTGTCCATCATCGCCAACTTCAGTTGCAGGGTGTTGTCCTCGCAGTGGGCATCGTGCACGAGGATGTCGTCCATCGTCACGCCGTTCTCCCCTATCTTCACCACCTTCAGCCCGAAACCTTCCTGCATGAGGCCAAACTCATGGTGCTCCCCGAAGACAAGCGGCTGGCCATGCTCCACATAGATGGCATGCTGTGCCCTGCCCGCCTTGGTGTAGATGGGCTCATAGGCTCCATTGTTGAAAATCATGCAGTTTTGCAGAATCTCACACACCGAAGCTCCCTTGTGGTGATAGGCAGCCTTGAGAATCTCGACCGTGTGCTCTCCGTCGTTCGCCACAGCCCGGGCAAAGAAATGGCCGCGTGCGCCAAAGCACAGTTCTGCCGGGCGGAACGGATCCTCTACTGTGCCATAGGGCGACGACTTGCTGATAAAGCCACGGGGCGACGTGGGCGAATATTGCCCCTTGGTAAGCCCATAAATGCGATTGTTGAGCAGAATCATGTTCAGGTCGATATTGCGGCGCATGGCATGGATGAAATGATTGCCGCCAATTGCCAAGCCGTCGCCGTCGCCGCTAATCTGCCAGATGGTGAGCCGAGGATTCACCACCTTGGCTCCCGTCGCTATCGCCACCGAGCGGCCATGAATGGTCTGCATGGCATAGGTGTTGACATAATAGGGCAAGCGGCTTGAGCATCCGATGCCTGAGATGACCGCCGTCTCATAGGGCGGCACACCCAACTCCGCCATCGCCTTCTGCAACGAGGCAAGGAAGAAATGGTCGCCACAACCCGGACACCAACGAGGCTGTCCCTTCTTGAAATCTTGTGCTGTATATTCCATATCGCTTATTCCTCCATGATTTTGACAAATGCCTGTTTGAGGTCTGCCACCACAAATGGCTGACCCTTCACCTCGTCATACTGGTGGGGCACAAAGCCATCGACCTTCTGCCGCAGATATTGGGCAAACTGGCCGAGGTTCTGTTCTGCCACCACCACCTTCTTGTATCTGCGGAGCACCTCGGCAGTGTTGCGGGGCAGCGGATTGATAAACTCAAACTGTGCCAATGCCACCCGATGGCCCTCACGGCGCAGTTCCTGCATGGCGGTGTAAAGATGGCCATAGGTGCTGCCGAAGCCCACAATCAAGAGTTCGGCATCATCGGCATCTCCCAGCACCTCCAAGTCGGGTACGGGGATAAGGTCTATCTTCTTGGCCCGCAAGTGGTCCATGCGGTTGTGATTGGCTGGTTCGGTGGAGATGGCTCCCGTCTCGCCGTCTTTCTCCAGTCCTCCGAGGATATGCTCATAGCCCTCCTGCCCCGGTATCGCCCAATAGCGCACACAAGTGTCCGGGTCACGATGGTAGGGAGAATAGCTGTATTTCTGGGAAGGGGGCGCATAGTGGGGATGAATGTCGGGAAGCGCCTGGATGTCGGGCAACTTCCATGCCGACGAACCATTGGCGATGAAGGCATCGGAAAGCAGCACCACAGGGGTGAGATGCTCCAGCGCTATCTTCGCTGCCATATAGGCGGCATCGAAACATCCCGTGGGGCTGACGGCGGCGATAACCGGAATCGGGCTTTCGCCATTGCGGCCATAGAGCACCTGCAGCAGGTCGGTCTGCTCACTCTTGGTGGGCAT
>JBNMIE010000160.1:0-2378 GCA_050873125.1 Prevotella sp. | reverse complement strand
GGGGTCTACCATGCCGCAACCGAGGATTTCCACCCAACCGGTGTGCTTGCAGAAGGCGCAACCCTTGCCGCCACAGATGTGGCACGAGATGTCCATCTCGGCGCTTGGCTCGGTGAAGGGGAAGTAGCTCGGACGGAGACGGATCTTGGTGTCGGGACCGAACATCTCACGAGCGAAGGTGAGCAACACCTGCTTGAGGTCGGTGAACGACACGTTCTTGTCGACATAGAGTCCCTCCACCTGGTGGAAGAAGCAGTGGGCACGGGCAGAGATGGCCTCGTTGCGGTAGACACGGCCCGGGCAAATCACACGGATAGGGGGCTGCTGGTGCTCCATGATGCGGCTCTGGTCGTTGCTGGTGTGCGAACGGAGCAGGATGTTCTTGATCACCTCGTTGGGGTTTTGCTCCACGAAGAAGGTGTCCTGCATGTCGCGTGCCGGATGGTCGGCGGCGAAGTTCAGCTTGGTGAACACATGGAGGTCGTCGTCAATCTCCGGACCCTCGGCGAGGGTGAAGCCCATGTGGGAGAATATGTCGATAATCTGGTTGCGGGTGATGGTGAGCGGATGGCGTGTGCCGAGCTTGATGGGGTAGGGGGTGCGGGTGAGGTCGATGTCGTCGCTCTCGCTCTCGGCGGTCTCAGCCTGCTCTTTCAGAGAGTTGATCTTGTTGAGGGCAGTCTGCTTCAGCTCATTGATTTTCATGCCCACGGTTTTCTTTTCCTCGGCAGCCACATTGCGGAAATCCGCCATGAGGGCGTTGATTTCGCCTTTCTTGCTGAGGTATTTCAAACGCAGCGCCTCGATTTCTTCTGCGTTGGAGGCGGTCAGTTCGCTCACTTCCTTGAGGAGCGCTTCAATCTTCTCTAATAACATATTTGTCTTGCTGTTTTTGTTCTTCTTTTGTTGTCGGATGGCCAATGTTTTGTGGCTTTGTCGAGCCTTCGGCCAAAAACAATGCAAAGGTAATATTTTTAGCTTAAAATAGAGCATAAATCGAAATAAAGTTGTACTTTTGCAGAAATTTGAGGGGTATAGAAACCTATAAGTTAATATGTTTATGAAAAAAAGTGTATTAGGTGTTTTTCTTGTTTCCGTCATCATCTCATGCTGGTCTACAGGATGCACGGACAAGAAGCCGGCAAGCAGCGACACGATTGTGACAGACTCGACGCCGGCAGACACTTCCAAGGTCGACACACTCGACAATCTCATCTCGGAGACACCGATGCCCAAGGCGGCAGACGAACTGTTTGACGATTTCATCTTCAATTTCGCCGCCAACCGTAAGCTGCAGCTCAAGCGCATCAAATTCCCCTTGCCGGTGGACAACTATGGCAAGGTGTCGTATGTGGACAAGAAGCATTGGAAAATGGAGCATTTCTTCATGGACCAGGATTATTATACGCTGATTTTCGACAACGCCAAGCAGATGAATCTCGTGAAGGACACCACGATAGACAATGTGGTGGTGGAGAAAATCTATCTGAACAAGAAGTCGGTGAAGCAATATTTCTTCTATCGCAGAAGGGGCGAGTGGATGCTGGAGGGTATCCGCCACAAGGGTATGCACGAGAACCAGAACGCCTCGTTCCTGAAGTTCTACGACAAATTCGCCACCGACACCGCCTTCCAAAACCGCAGCGTGAACGATCCCGTGGTGTTCACCGGGCCTGATCCCGACGACGACTTCAGCACCATGACCGGAACCATAGAGCCGTGGCAGTGGCCGAGCTTCGCTCCCGAACTGCCCCACGGATTCATCTATAACATCATCTATGGGCAGAAATACACCGAGAGCACCCAGAAGATTTTCGTGCTCAGAGGTATCGCCAACGGACTGGAGACGGAACTCACCTTCAAGAAAAAGAAAGGACATTGGAAACTTGTAAAACTTGTGCAATGATGAAAGACTTGCTATCCTACGACCTCCTGCCGCACAACACGTTCGGCATTGCCGCCAAGTGCAGGCGCTTTGTGGAATATTCGTCTGTCGACGAGGCTCGCCAACTGGTGTTGTCGCTCACCGCCGCCGACTATCCGCTGCTCATCCTGGGCGGAGGCAGCAACCTCCTGCTCACGGGCGACTATGACGGAACGGTCATCCACTCTGCCATCAAGGGCTTTGAGACAGAGGACCATGGCGACAGCGTGTCGCTCAGATGCGGTTCGGGCGAAGTGTGGGACGACGTGGTGGCAATGTGCGTGGCCAAGGGTTGGCACGGAGCCGAGAACCTCTCGCTCATTCCGGGCGAGGTGGGAGCAAGCGCCGTGCAGAACATCGGAGCCTATGGGGCCGAGGTGAAAGACCTGATAGAAAAGGTGGAGACGGTGGAAATCAAGACGGGCAGGGTAGTGGTGTTTAGCAACGAGGACTG
>JBNMIE010000159.1:0-2495 GCA_050873125.1 Prevotella sp. | reverse complement strand
CATAGTAGGAGTGGAGCATGCTCAGGAACAGGCTCTTTCCGAACCGCCGAGGGCGTGTGAAGAAGAGGTAGCTGGGTTGCTTCTCCAGCGCGGGCAGGTACATGGTCTTGTCCACGTAATACATGTTCTGTGTCATCACCCTCTCGAAGTCAGACACTCCGTAAGACACTTGTTTCGCTTCTTGCTCCATGATTTTCTCTTTGATGATTATATGGTGCTACAAAATTACGTGAAAAATACGATGTGGCAAGTCTTTTCTGTAATTTTCTGTAGGGAAATGGCAGACTAATCCGATTATTTTTTGTAATTTTGCAAACCAATCAGGATGAGGCATCTTGTGCTCTTGTTCCTGTTGCAGAGAATGTATAACGTAAAAAATAAAGAATCGAAAGCAGAAAGAACAAGTTTATAGACATATAAATATAAAGCGTTTACTATTATTTGGAGTCTCTTGAAATTTGCCGATTGAAATAGACATCAGCATAATAAGTATAAGTAGATGCTCACGCTCCTAAGGCGTGAGCTAAACTTATCTATGCGGATGGGTCACGCCAAATACCTAAGAGACTGATAAGTGAGGCTTGCGCCTTTCTTATGCAGTTTCGTCAACAAGGTATTTGCCGTGATCTGTCCTTTCCTGATAAAGTTTACGCCTCATACCTTAGAGCGAAGATGAAACAGAAAATTCCTTATTCATCTGCGCAGTTGCTGTATTATGCGTGGCAGTTGTCACTGGGCAGGGGCTGTGCGGATGATGATAAGCTGACGGGTGTCTTGTCGGAGGCACGTGTCGATCTGAACCCCCATCAGGTGATGGCGGCTCTTTTTGCGTTCCAATCTCCTTTCTCCAAGGGCGTTATCCTTGCCGATGAGGTGGGATTGGGAAAGACCATTGAGGCTGGTATTGTTATCAGCCAGTTTTGGGCTGAGCATAAGCGTCGTATCCTCATCATCGCCCCAGCCACGCTTCGCCGACAGTGGAGCATGGAACTGGAAGATAAGTTCTTTCTCCCTTCCTTGATTCTCGAAAAGAAGAAAGGCTTTTCTCTTGACCATCTTTACGAAGGCAAACAGGTGTGTATTTGTTCTTACCAGTTTGCGGCTCGCCAGGCTGAAACCTTATCCGCTACCAAATGGGACTTGGTGGTGTATGATGAGGCTCACAAATTGAGAAATGTCTATAAATCTGCGCCTTCTATGGCAACCCGATTGAAGGCAGCCTTTGCCGACTGCCATAAGCTCCTCCTCACAGCCACCCCTTTGCAAAACAACATCGAGGAACTCTATGGTCTGGTCAGCATCATCGATGACCATTATTTTGGCGACTTGAAGAGTTTCAAGGCGCAATATTGCTATAGCAACAAGAACGACGACATCGCTTTCGGCGATTTACGCAAGCGACTGCGCCCCATCGTGCATCGCACCCTGCGCAAGCAAGTGACCGAATATGTAAGATACACCTCTCGCATCCCGATGTCGCAGGAATATTATCCTGCCGTGGAGGAACAGAAACTATACAATGAAATCAGCGAATACCTTCGCAGAGATGACACCTACGGCTTGCCAACCAGTCAGCGACAGCTCATTACGCTCATCTTCCGCAAGTTGATGTCTTCTTCCACCTTTGCCATCGGTTATACGCTCAAGACATTGATAGACCGTTTGCAAAGCAAGATAGCTCCTTATCTGAAGAGTGATACTTATACGGAAATGCTTGGCGGCATGGAGGATAACGACATAGCCATGGTAGCCGAAGACATTGTGGGCGATGAGTGGGATGAATGGACGGAGGAATCTTCAGAACACGAGGGCGACCTCTTGACCTCTGATGACGTCAGTGCTATCCAAGAAGAGATAGCCGAGCTTCAACGACTGTATCATCTTGCCATCGGCATCAGCAGCAACAAGAAAGGCGACTGCTTGCTGTCGGCTCTGCATACTGGATTCCAAAAGATGGAGCAGTTGGGTGCCCAGCGCAAGGCTCTCATTTTTACGGAGAGTACCCGAACCCAACTTTATCTGAAGCAACTTTTGGAGGAGAATGGATATGCTGGAAAAATCGTGCTGTTCAATGGAAGCAACAACGACCCTACTTCACGAGAAATCTACAAGGCATGGAAGCAAGCTCATGAGGGAACATCTGCCATTACTCCGTCTTTGTCTGCCAACAAGCGACAAGCCATAGTGGACGAGTTTCGCAACCGAGCTGAAATCATGATAGCCACTGAGGCTGCATCAGAAGGCATCAACCTGCAGTTCTGCTCACTCATCATCAACTACGATTTGCCGTGGAATCCCCAACGAGTGGAGCAGCGCATTGGTCGTTGCCACCGTTATGGTCAGAAGAACGACGTGGTGGTGTTCAACTTTATCAACAAGGCGAATGCCGCCGATGTGCGTGTGTTTCAACTCCTCTCTGAGAAGTTCCACCTATTTGATGGTGTCTTTGGTTCGAGCGATGAAGTCCTTGGTAGCATCGAGTCGGGAGTGGATTT
>JBNMIE010000158.1:0-2632 GCA_050873125.1 Prevotella sp. | reverse complement strand
CAGTATGATAGGCTACATTTCTATTGGTTCTTATAGAATAAAAGGGGATGATTGGCAATCACATCCTTTAAGGGAAGTCGTTTCAACCCTACCCCTCTAAAATTTCATTGGATAACTTTTGTTTGTCACATTTTGAGTTCGGTTGAAACATTCCTATTCAAACACTATTTGGTAGTTTTTAATGTAATCGAAAGTTAAATACGTTAAATTTTAGCCTTTTCGTATCTAATCAGAATCCATACGGTCACTTTTCTACCGTTTAGAACGTATAATACTGATAATCAACTAATAATAGATACTAATTGTAAATCAAATATAATACAGCGTTTTGGAGAGCAAGTTTTTTATGAAGGGTTACCTTTTTGAATATTATGATAACAATTGAATCTAAGCGCAAGAAGCGCGAAAACATATTGAAGAAATATCCAGGTGCCGTTATTAAGGATGTCACCAGCCAAGCTACGGATGAGATGATAAAGCTTAGTCCGTTTTATCCGCATGGCGGTATTCCTGTGCCGTTTAGTGAAGGGTATACAGCGACGTGTGTTGAGGCTATATGGCAGGGACTGAAGGTGTTTGAAATGGCGGGCGTGGATGAGCGTTTGTTTAATAACGGCACGATGAAGAACCTGAAGCGCACGGTGAGGCGGTTTGGCAAACCGCTCGGACATAGGAAGGGCGTGAATGGAACGGAATTGTTGGGATATATAGAGGCACGAAAGGAAATCTATATCCCGTCTTATCGTTGGGTGCTTGAAAACAAGGTAGGCGACATCATCGAGCAGTTGAGAGAGGAGAGTAAGACGAAAACAATCGTGTTGCTTGACTACAATACAAACAGTGATGTGGATGACCCATCCAAACCGTTGTCTCACGCTTTTCTTGTGAAGGCTTATATCGAAGGAATCTATCCCTTCGGCGAAAAACCGGCACAAAAGGAATCATCAGAATTGTCATTATCATTCTAACATAGGAGGAAGATTATGAGAAGAGATAATTGGGAGGAGTTTGCTGACATTCTCAAACAGCATAATATCACGAAGTTGTATCATTTTACCGACCGCGACAACCTCGTCAACATCATCAAAAATGGCGGACTGTATTCGTGGAAAGACTGCGAAGAACGGGGAATCGACATCGCCAAACCCGGCGGTGGCGGTCAAGGGTCGTTGTCGTGGTCACTTGACCGACGTGACGGATTGGAACACTATGTCCGTATCGGGTTCACTCGTCAGCACCCCATGATGTATGCGGCCATGAATGAAGGGCGCATCTCCAACCCCGTCATCCTGAAGATAGACCCCGCCGTGATTTACGACGAGAACACCCGCTTTGCCGATTGCAATGCCACACGCAAGTATGCCAATGTCGGCGGCACATTGGATGATTTCAAACAGATACACTTCCAAACCGTGAGGGCATATAGACAGTTCGACCTTGACATCGACGAGAAACCTTTTTACCAAGCCGAGATATTGGTGAAAAATTTCGTGCCGATGAAATATATCCTCAACATCGGCAACTTTGGCATTCCTGTGCCCAACCAACCGCAGTCGCTGCAGAGCAAGACCGCCTACACCGCAAGGGTGGACCGCGAGCATCCCACAGCCTTCATCTTCCTTGTAGACCAAAGCGTATCGATGCGCCGACTCACCACTTTCAACGGCGAGGAGATGACCCTGTCGGAGGCGGTGGCACGAATCGTAAACGCACAGATAAACGAACTGGTGGAGCGATGCGTCAAAAACAACGAGACCCGACACTATTTCGACATCGCCATGATAGGCTATGGAACAGAGGCTTACAGCGCATGGAACGGCAACTTGGAAGGACGTGACTTCGTGACGCCGGAGGAAATACGCGACAATCCCTTCACCAAGAAAATCGTCAGGGAAGAAGTAAGGACACGCAAAGGCATCTCTGTGAAAGAGGTGGAGAAGAAACAATGGATGACCGCCCGGCATGACGGCAGTTGGACGCACATGGATAAAGCCATGCGCCGTGCCGAGGGATTGCTTGAAAACTGGATGCGGGAACATCAGAACAAGGATTGCTATCCGCCTATTGTCATCAACATCACGGACGGAGCTTATAACGGCGCGACGGACGACGAAATGCAGCAGTTGGCCAACCAACTGAAGTCCATGTTTACCAATGATGGCAATGTGTTGTTTTTCAATGTCCACATTGTGCCGGGACAGGCAGAGTCGGTCGTGTTCCCCGCAACTGTCGGAGAACTGAACGGCAATGTTTATGGCGAGAAACTTTACAACATGTCAAGTTTGTTGCCGCTGAATTATAACGAACAGATTCGCAACCTGTTCGGTGACCGTAAGACAGATATTCTCTATCATGCCATGGGCGTGAACACGGGTATGGAGCGGTTGGTGAAGATGATGAAGATAGGCACGCTGTCGAGCATGCTTGTAAACCAAAACCAGTAAGTGAGAGATGAAAAGCCAAGGAGCAAGCATAGCCAAGTTTGGCGACAACGCCCCGAACGAGGACGCCATATTCTATTCCGATTGCTGCATCGCCGTGTCTGATGGTGCGGGCGGTTGCGGCTTGTATGCTGACGAGTGGTCGCGATATCTCCTCAATCAATTGCCGAAGGACCAGCCCCTCTGTACCT
>JBNMIE010000157.1:0-2633 GCA_050873125.1 Prevotella sp. | reverse complement strand
TCCAATATCTTTGCTGAACTACTTCGACCGATACCATAGATATAGGTCAATGCGATTTCGCCACGCTTGTTCTGGGGCAAATCTACTCCAACAATTCTTATTGCCATTTGTTAAAAATAAAAATTTGATTGATTAAATTAATTAATTCTTTTTGTGAGTGGCAGAACCCGACTTTCGCAAGTTCACGTTCTACAACCCTGCATCTGGGATTAACCCTGACGCATCTTGAACTTAGGGTTCTTCTTGTTGATAACGAACAGACGACCTTTACGACGTACGATCTTGCAGTCGGGTGTACGTTTCTTTAATGATGCTCTTGTTTTCATATCTTTAAATTGTTACTTGTATCTGAAAACGATTCTGCCCTTAGTCAAGTCGTACGGACTCATCTCGACCTTTACCTTGTCGCCGGGCAGGATTTTGATGTAATGCATTCGCATCTTACCTGAAATGTGAGCAATAATCTGCACACCATTCTCAAGCTCGACTCTAAACATTGCATTTGACAGTGACTCCACGATTGTGCCGTCTTGCTCTATAGCGGATTGTTTTGCCATAAATATGTATTATTCTGTTTTAGAATTTGACTTTCCCTCCAACACGCAAACCTTATATATATCAAAGGATGCCGGGTATTACTGAGGATTTTCTATTAAATCAAACGTTGACAGTATCTCTGCCTTACCTCGCCTTACGGCTATGGTATGCTCGAAGTGTGCTGCTGGCTTACCGTCGCGGGTAGCTATACCCCAGCGGTCTGGCAGGAGCCCAATTCGTCTGTCGCCCATGGTTATCATAGGCTCGATGGCAATACACATTCCTTCCTTTAGCATCACTCCGTTTCCACGCTTGCCGTAATTGGGCACCGCCGGATCTTCGTGCATCTCGCGTCCGATACCATGACCGGTGAGTTCTCTCACCACTCCATATCCGTGCGCTTCGCAAAAAGTTTGGATTGCATCACCTATGTCACCGACATGATTTCCTGCAACTGCCATTTCTATGCCTTTGTACAAAGATTGTCGTGTCACTGTCAGTAAATCTCTGACATTCTGACTCACTTCTCCGACACAAAAGGTGTAAGCACTATCTCCGTTATATCCAGCAAAAAGTGTGCCACAATCAATAGAAATGATATCTCCGTCAGTTAAAATTGTTTTTTCATCGGGTATTCCATGAACTACAACGTTGTTGACAGAGGTGCAGATACTTGCGGGAAACGGCCCTCCAAAAGGATTGGGAAAGTTTTTGAAGGTAGGAACGGCTCCGTTATCACGGATAAATTCCTCCGCTATCCTATCCAGTTGGTGGGTCGTCACGCCTGGTTTAATATGTTTGGCCAATTCTGCAAGGGTTTCACCAACCAAGTGGTTAGCCTTGCGCATCAGCTCAATTTCATCTTCGGTCTTTAGAAATATTTTCATTTCTCAAGAGGAAAATCAATACGCAGAAACAGCACCGTTACGTGTACGTCCTGAGTTGAGCAGTCCGTCGTAGTGACGCATCAGCATGTGGCTCTCGATCTGCTGGAGTGTGTCAATGACAACACCAACGAGAATGAGGAGTGATGTACCACCGAAGAACTGTGAGAAGGCCTGCTGAACATTGAGCAGTCCTGCGAGTGCAGGCATTATAGCAATGAAGGCGATGAAGAACGAGCCGGGGAATGTGAGTCGTGACATGATTGTCTCGATGTACTCGGCTGTGTCCTTGCCCGGCTTGATACCCGGGATGAAGCCGTTATTGCGTTTCATGTCCTCAGCCATCTGTGTCGGGTTGAGTGTGATTGCCGTATAGAAGTAAGTGAATGCGACGATCAGTGTAACATAGATGACGTTGTAGAGGAGGCTGCGGTTGTCCATAAGGGATGTTGCCCAAGACGAGGCACCGTCGCTCTGGTAGCGTACGAAAGCCAAAGGAATGAACATCAAAGCCTGAGCAAAGATGATCGGCATCACATTGGCTGCGAACAATTTCAGAGGTATGTACTGGCGAGCGCCGCCATACTGCTTATTACCCACGAGACGCTTGGCGTACTGTACTGGGATTTTGCGGGTACCCTGAACCAGCATGATTGAAGCACAGATTACTGCGTACAGAACCAAGATCTCTATGATGAACATCACAAGTCCACCGCTTGAGATAGCTGTGAATCGTGAGCCCAGTTCCTGCACGAAAGCCTGGGGCAGACGTGCGATGATACCAATCATGATGATCATTGAGATACCATTTCCAACTCCCTTGTCGGTGATACGCTCACCAAGCCACAGTATGAACATACTGCCTGCTGCGAGGATAATCGTTGCAGGAATCATGAACATTGTCCATGAGATGCCTGACGAAAGGGCTGCAGCAGCCTGCGCCTTAAGGTTAAGCAGGTAAGAAGGAGCCTGGAACAGAAGGATGAACACTGTGAGTATTCGTGTGTACCAAGTTATCTTCTTACGTCCGCTTTCGCCTTCGCGCTGCATCTTCTGGAAGTAAGGCACTGCCACTGCCAGAAGCTGCATGACAATAGAAGCTGAGATGTATGGCATGATTCCAAGCGCAAAGATAGACGCATTGGAAAATGCACCACCAGAGAACATGTCAAGCAGTGACATAAGACCGCCCGATGTCTGCGACTGAAGTTT
>JBNMIE010000156.1:0-2736 GCA_050873125.1 Prevotella sp. | reverse complement strand
TGGTCGAAGTCATCGCCGCCAAGGTGAGTGTCGCCGTTGGTAGAGAGAACCTCGAACACGCCGCCGCCGAACTCAAGTATAGAGATATCGAATGTACCGCCACCGAGGTCGAACACGGCAATCTTCATTTCCTTGTTGGCCTCGTCGACACCGTAGGCAAGAGCTGCGGCAGTAGGCTCGTTCACGATACGGCGAACGTTGAGGCCTGCAATCTGACCAGCTTCCTTTGTAGCCTGACGCTGAGAGTCAGAGAAGTAGGCCGGAACGGTGATGACTGCGTCTGTCACCTCCTGGCCGAGATAGTCCTCAGCGGTCTTCTTCATCTTCTGAAGAATCATAGCGGAGATTTCCTGAGGAGTATATTTACGACCCTCGATATCCACACGTGGATAACCACCTTCGTTGACTACTGAGAATGGCACGCGGGTTGCTTCCTTGGCACTCTGCTCGTATGTCTCACCCATGAAACGCTTGATGCTGTAGACAGTGTTCTTTGGATTGGTGATGGCCTGACGCTTTGCAGGGTCACCGACCTTACGCTCACCGTCTTTCACAAAGCCCACAACAGATGGAGTGGTGCGTTTGCCTTCACTGTTGGTGATAACTACAGGTTCGTTGCCTTCAAATACGGCAACACAAGAGTTTGTAGTTCCTAAGTCGATACCAATAATCTTTCCCATAATTGTATATTTTTTATTTTTGTTATTCTTGTTAATGTTCTCGTGGCCGGTGGTCTTCCTGTGCGGTTGACCGCCGTCCGCTTATCTTTCAACAAATCGCATGCCAACAATTTTGCCCTTGGGAATATGACACGATGTGTGACATTGTGTCAGTGTGGACTGACCTTTCGACAACAAAAATCCCCTACGACCGTCACGGCCATAGGGGGAGTATGTTTTTATTAATAATTAGGTGTAAGGTTATTCTTCCTTGTGTTTGTCAGCGATGGCTGCCTTGATGGCAGTTTCCAGTTCCTCGCACAGTTCGGGATTGTCGCGCAGCAAGTTCTTGGTGGCGTCGCGTCCCTGTGCCAGTTTGGAGTCTTGGTAGCTGAACCAGCTTCCGCTCTTCTTGATGATGTCGTATTCCACACCGAGGTCGACGATTTCGCCCACCTTGGAGATGCCCTCTCCGAACATGATGTCGAACTCGGCTTTGCGGAATGGAGGAGCCACCTTGTTCTTGATGACTTTCACCTTGACGTGGTTGCCCAGGATTTCATCGCCCTCCTTGATGCTGGCGGAACGGCGGATGTCGAGGCGCACGCTGGCATAGAACTTCAGCGCGTTACCGCCGGTGGTGGTCTCAGGATTGCCGAACATCACGCCGATTTTCTCACGCAACTGGTTGATGAAGATGCAGGTGGTGTTGGTTTTGCTGATGGTTCCGGTCAGCTTGCGCAGGGCCTGGCTCATCAGTCGTGCCTGGAGACCCACCTTGTTGTCGCCCATGTCGCCCTCGATTTCAGCCTTCGGAGTGAGGGCTGCCACAGAGTCGACCACGAGGATGTCGATGGCAGACGAGCGTATCAGCTGGTCGGCGATTTCGAGTGCCTGCTCGCCATTGTCTGGCTGTGAGATGAGCAGGTTGTCCACGTCCACACCCAACTTGCTCGCATAGAAGCGGTCGAAGGCGTGCTCAGCGTCGATGAAGGCGGCGATGCCGCCGTTCTTCTGTGCCTCGGCGATGGCGTGGATGGCGAGTGTTGTCTTACCAGAAGACTCGGGACCATAGATTTCGATGATTCGTCCGCGTGGATATCCGCCCACGCCGAGCGCCACATCGAGACCGATACTGCCGGTGGGGATCACCTCCACGTTTTCGATTTTCTCGTCGCCAAGTTTCATGATCGAACCCTTGCCATAGTCTTTCTCTATCTTTGCCATGGCAGCCTGCAGTGCCTTGAGTTTACCCTCTTGTGCGGCGCTGGCTGTATTGGTAGTTTCTTCTTTTGCCATATTCTTGATGTCTTTAGCTTGTTATTGTTTAAAGTTCCAGGTCTCCGTCCTTGATTTCGTGCCAGGGCAGACCTTGCTTGTTGAGCTGTTCCATGAATGGGTCTGGGTCGAACTCCTCGACATTCCACACTCCCGGGCGCTTCCACAGTCCCTTGAAGAACATCATCGCGCCGATCATGGCCGGCACGCCTGTGGTGTAGCTGACGCCTTGCATGCCCGTTTCCTTGTAGGCAGCCTCATGCGAGCAGTTGTTATATATATAATAGGTGTGCTCCTTGCCGTCTTTCAGTCCGCGGATGCGGCAACCGATGCTGGTCTGTCCCTCGTAGTTGGAACCGAGATCCTGCGGGTTGGGCAGCACGGCCTTGAGGAATTGCAGTGGCACAATCTTCACTTTCACCTTCTTCTCCGGGTCGTCGGCGAGCGGAGCCTCATATTCGATTTCGTCGATGCGCGACATGCCGAGGTTTTGGATGCAGTCGAGATAGGTGAGATATTGCTGTCCGAAGGTCATCCAGAAGCGGGCGCGCTTGATGGTCGGATAGTTCTTCACGAGACTCTCTATCTCCTCGTGGTGGAGCAGATAGCTCTCCTTGGGACCGATTTCGGGATAGTTGAGTGGCTTGTGGATGGCGAGCGGTTCGGTCTCCACCCATTTGCCGTCTTCCCAGTAGAGTCCTTTCTGGGTGATTTCGCGGATGTTGATTTCGGGGTTGAAGTTGGTGGCGAAAGCCTTGTGGTGGTTGCCGGCATTGCAGTCTACGATGTCGAGATACTG
>JBNMIE010000155.1:0-2764 GCA_050873125.1 Prevotella sp. | reverse complement strand
ATGGAGCACGCCATAGGTGTGCGGATTGCTCTTAGGTGTGGCACACACCGTCGGCCATGCTGAAAGCCCAATAAAACGCCAAACATGCCATGCATGTTTGTGGAATAATCCGCACACCTACGGCGTGCTCCGTGGTGGATTCACGAAAATACGGAAATCCAGGCATGTGTCGAGCCAAGCTCTCCACATACCTGGCTACACAATTTCACCCCTAACGGGGTGAGTCATGCGGAAAGTGGCGTGACTGAATTTTCCCAAACCATTTTTGCTTGGCTATAAATGAGTACACCAAACTGGACGCCCTATAAAATAATTCTGAACACCTACTTATTCTGCCGTTTTGTTTATCGATACATTAAACGCCTTGCAACGCCTGTTCTTCTGATTGGAGCGGCACAACGAGAAGCGGTTGAACTTTTCGTAGATGTCCAAGCCGCGCCCCAATGTGATAATCCACCCCGTGTCGGTCTTTATCAAGCGGTCATGGTCTGCCTTAAAGTCGAAAGTAAACTCTATGCCCATCGGCAAGAGTTCGTCGGCCAAGTCATTGAATGAATCGATCATCTCTGCCACCTTTTCATCATCGTCGTTTTGCGTGCTCAGATGAATCTTCACGGTGTCCTGCACGGTCGACACGTCTTTCACCATTTGCACGAAATCCACCAGATTGTCTATCTGATAGGGCAGGCGTATGAAGGGGTCGGTGATGCTTATCTCCTTTGCCGTGCGCAGATAGTCGCCAAAGAGGTCTTTGTAGGTCACTCCGCCCTGGTTTTCCCTGATGGATATGGTCTTGGCCACCAGCGGTTTGATGCGAGGCCGAGCCCCTGCGGCCTTGGCTTCATGCTTCTCTTCCGGTCCGTCATTCTCCTCATCCTGCAAGCCGGATTGCTTGTGCTCAATGTTTTCAAGCGTCTCCACCTTTACCGTCTCTCCCGTCTTCAGCCAAGTGTATTCAAACTTTGCAGGTTCTGCGCAGAAGGTGCTGTCGACGACATACAGCTGGTCCTTCACTCGCTTGCGCCCTTCGGCAGCGAAGTCGATGATTTCCCTTGCTTCCTCATCCGTTATCCTTCCGTCGGGATAGATGAGTTTCATCATGCCCGAGAACGTTTTGCGGATGGCGAGGTGGTCGCGCTCAGAAAGCGAACCGTCAAACTTGGCATAATCCTTCAGCAATGCCGTGCGGTCGTCGTTGCGCAGGGCGTGCAGCACGGCTGCTATGTAGTCGGTGATAAGGCCATAGCCTTTCGAGAAACTGTCTTTCTTCAAGACTCTGATTTCCCATCCGGGATTGTACAGATGCATACGGTCGAGGAATGCCCCCTTGATGAAAGCCGTTGGGATGCTCTCGAACAGATGCGAGTTCTTCAGCATATGCGGCACCGTGTGTTTCGTGTTGCCCACAAACGACATGGAGGCACTCGCCTCGTGTGTGCCCTTGCCACGGTTGAACGACTTGTTGGCCAGATAGTTCTGCATCGTGTCAATGAGCACGGCATCCACGTTGCGCCCTTTCTGCTGTTCAAACTCATCCCATGCCACCACGTCCCAATAGCCGACGAGTCCAAGGATCTCTTTGTTGCCTTGAATCTTCACGAACAGGCGTGCGCTGGTCACATCGCCGCCGCTCACGAGCACCCCATACGGCGACAACTCCTGAAACACATGGCTCTTGCCCGTGCCCTTCGGCCCCAGCTCCATGAAGTTGAAATTGTTTTCCACATGAGGCAGCAGACGGGCCAAGGTGATGAACTTCTCGCGGCGGTTCATCACCGCAGGGTTCAGCCCCACCGTGTGCATCAGGAAGTCAATCCATTCATCTGTAGTGAAATGCTGCCGCTGGTCGACATACTCCTGCAGGTCGATATTCGAGATCTGGATCGGCTTGAGGGTCTGAATCTCCCATCTCACCTTTACTTCCTCTCCACTGATATAGCCAAGCGTGATGATGCACCACACCCCGTTGCCACTGAGCAGTTTCGGGTTATGGCGCACATATTCCGTGCCGATAGGAACGCCGGAAAGTCCAAGATTGGCAAATGTGGCCTGATACTCATCGCTTTTCTCATGGAGCACAACGGTCACCTTGTCGATGATGCGGTGCCTGCCATTTTCGCGTATCAATCCCTTTACCGACTCTGCTTCCGCACGGTGCACATAGTTGTTCTGTATCACCTGCTTCACCTTGTCAATGCCTTCGCTGATCACCTCCTCGTCATCGCTGGCGCAATACTGTCCGAGCAGATATTCCAGCACATATGTCGGCACAGGCAGGCCCCCCTTCACCAGAAAGGCCAGATCCTTCCTGACCACCTTGCCGATGAAGCAGTCCATTATTTTCTCTTGCAAGTCCATAAGCGTTTAGAAGTCAAAATCGTTTTCTATCAGTGTGTTGTTGGTTACATTCTCTTTGATGAGCGGGTTCAGCTCGTCCGTGGCATCAAACACTTTCAGCTGCAGCACCTTGGCATCCACGTTCTTGTTGAGTGTGAGGTCCACCTTGATCTTTCTGTTGTCCAGGGACGGGTCGGTCTTGTCCAGAAGAATGTCCTTGACCGGTGTCACCGCCACATCGTTGTGATACAGTGCCACCCTTATCATCCTCTCCTTCATGTCCATCGACACCGTCTCGGTCTGGAGCAATTTGAATCGTAGGCGTGAAGCCTGCATCGAAAGTCGCCTGTCCAGCAGCATCACGCCCACTGGCTGCTTCGTGTCCGACCGTTCCAGCCGGCTCGTTATGACAGGGATTATCAGTTCT
>JBNMIE010000154.1:0-2878 GCA_050873125.1 Prevotella sp. | reverse complement strand
TCGGGTTGGGGGAGGGTCTGACCTTCAAGTTGTCCAATCCATTGCTGGGGTCGGTCGGCGGAAATGACGATGAGCCCTTGGTTCTGCATGGAGGCTTCCGCCACGGCAGGAGCAAGGTTGAGCAGGGAAGAGCCCGAGGTGACGCATACCGCCACTTTCTCCTTTGTAGCCTGGCGCACGCCAAGAGCGAAGAATCCCGCTGAGCGTTCGTCGGTCACGGGGTAGCACTTGATCTGTCCACACTCCACGAGGTTGTGGATGATGGGCACGTTGCGGTTTCCAGGACAGAGCACCGCATGTTTTACTCCATGCTTGATAAGCAGCGCGGTAAGTATGTTTACGTTTTCTTTGTTGCTATACATAAAAGATATAAGTGTTGACAAGTTAAAACAAAGCCTTCATCGTTCTCTTCTTCGCTTCCGTCTCCCGCCACTCCTCTTCCTCCACGCTGTCTGGCAGGAGTCCGCCGCCGGCATAGAAGTCCACGGTGGTTGGGTTGGCATGGATGTGCATGCAGCGGAGCGACACATACAGGTCGATGTCGTTTCCGCTGAGCGTTCCGATGAATCCGCTGTAGTAGTGGCGGTCGAACGATTCGTTTTCCCGGATAAACGTTTGGGCTTCCTCTTTGGGCATTCCGCAAACGGCGGGAGTGGGGTGGAGGGCGGCAATCACGTCGCCCGTTTTACTTGTGTCGGGTAGTGTGAAATTGAAATCTGTGCACAGATGCATCAGTCCTGCCGCACGGATGGTGTGAGGACTGGTGGCGCCGAAATCAGAGGTGAACTGCTCGATGCGTTCCGTGATATAGGAAGAGACGCAGTGCTGTTCCATCAGATTCTTGGTGCTCCACACCTCCTCGATGGGGAGCGATGAGCGCCGCTCGTCGTATACCATGGTGCCGGCGAGTGCCATGGTGCTCAGCACCTGTGAACCTCCGTCCGTGTTGTGCCCTCGGAGCAAGGTCTCCGGTGTGGCCATCAGCCAAGAGCCGAAATCCTTGATGCTGACCATGGCGATGAACTGCCGGGGATGGCGCTTGCAGGCTCGGGCGAAAAGTTGTCGGGCATCTATGGGTTGATTGCTGTGCATGCGGGAACGGCGTGCCAACACCAACTTGTCAAACTCGCCAGAAAGCAAGTGGGCATGGAAGTTGGCGAAGTCGATGGCATAGTCCTCCCGCTCTTGTCCAGACTCAGGCTGAAGCGTCAATTCCTCTTCCGTCGTGTCGAGACACACCATCTCTTGATGGTCGGGCTTGATGAGGTAGATGGGTTCGTCGGCAGACGGACTGAAGGGGGCGAAGACAAAGCCCTCCTTGCCATTAAGCTCGTCGCAGGACGGAAGCCGCTCGGGCCACCCTGTGTTCTGTGTCAATAGGAAGACTTGCTCTTCACCGGGGCGGCGAAACAAGACTGTGGCTGTGATCATTTCTTGCGGGGCGTGATGACGTAGTTGGTCACTTGCACCGTTGACACGAGGTCGCCGGCAGAATCCTTGATGTCTATATGCCAAACGTGGAGCACACGCCCCTTCTGTACCAATTTGCCGTATGCCGTGACGGTGCCGCCCTCACGCACAGCCTTGACATGGTTGCCGCTCACATTGATGCCCACACTGATTTTGCCGGGGCAGATGGCGAGTGATCCCACACCTGCCAAATTCTCGGCGAGTGCCAAGGTGGCGCCGCCACTGAGAAAACCAAATGGTTGCTTGTTGCGCTCGTCCACAGTCATGCGGGCCATACAGGTG
Source organism: Prevotella sp. (assembly GCA_050873125.1). Taxonomy (GTDB): domain Bacteria; phylum Bacteroidota; class Bacteroidia; order Bacteroidales; family Bacteroidaceae; genus Prevotella. The sequence continues at coordinate 1,126 of JBNMIE010000154.1, read as the reverse complement.
TCTTCTTCAGGGGTGGAAACGAACTCCATGCCCAACGCTGTGGAGAGGTTGGGCTGTCGCTGGAGCAAATCGTTGATCTTGTCTACATTCATGTCTTCAGTTCCTTTCTTTTATATGTGTTGTCGGAAAATCGTTGCCGCTTGGCTTGTGGAAGATTTCCCTTCCCAAAGCTCTGTTCAACGATTTTATGCAAAGTTACATATTAAAAAGTGAAAAAGGCGCACTTATTCAGAATAATTTCGTAAATTTGCAGCCACAACGATTCACAATAAGAGAATATATTCTATTTAAGATATGAACATTTTAGAGTTAAGTGAACAGGAGATTGGCAGACGTCAGAGTCTGCAAGAACTGCGCGATATGGGCATCGATCCATATCCAGCCGCTGAGTACCCCACCGATGCTTTTTCAACAGACATAAAAGCCCAATACAAAGAGGGCGAGAAACGCCAGGTGTGCATCGCCGGCCGTATGATGACCCGCCGTGTGATGGGCAAGGCAAGTTTTGTGGAACTTCAGGACTCAAAGGGCAGAATACAGGTGTATATCACCCGTGACGACATCTGCCCCGGAGAGGACAAGGACTTATATAATAAGGTATTCAAACGCTTGATGGACATCGGCGACTTTATCGGTGTCAAGGGTTTTGTCTTCGAGACACAGACAGGCGAAATCTCTGTACATGCACAGGAACTCACCCTGCTCGCCAAGAGCCTCAAGCCACTGCCTATTGTGAAATACAAGGACGGTGTGGCTTATGACAAATTTGACGATCCCGAACTCCGCTATCGTCAGCGCTATGTCGACCTGATTGTCAACGACGGCGTGAAGGAAACCTTCCTCCAGCGTGCCACCGTGCTGCGCACACTTCGCAAGGTGCTCGACGAGGCAGGCTATACCGAGGTGGAGACACCGACACTGCAGAGCATTGCCGGCGGTGCCAGTGCCCGTCCGTTCATCACCCACTTCAATGCGCTCAACATCGATATGTATATGCGTATCGCCACAGAGCTTTACTTGAAGCGCCTCATCGTGGGCGGATTTGAGGGTGTGTATGAGATCGGCAAGAACTTCCGCAACGAGGGTATGGACCGCAACCACAATCCTGAGTTCACCTGTATGGAAC
>JBNMIE010000153.1:0-2881 GCA_050873125.1 Prevotella sp. | reverse complement strand
GTTACTCTGCCTCTAACGGGTCGTTACTGGCACACTAACGGAAAAGAAACGGCACACTAACGAAATCGTAGTGTGCCGTTTCTTTTTCATTGTCAAATTATTTCTAATTTTGCAATATCCCGTTCTTTAGAATTCAAAGAGTACACGGGCATTGATTTGTCTGCCGGTGAGATAGTTCGGAATGGCATATTGCTGACTTGTGACATCGGATATCCATAAGTAGGAGTTCACATTGTTGATGCCGAAAAGGTTGAGGCAATCCAAGCCAACCCAGATGTTCTTGAATGGCGACTTCCGCTCGCGCTTCTCGTTGTCGAGCAGTCTGTAGCTCATACCGATGTCGGCACGCTTGTAGGCTGGCGAACGGAACTGCATCCACTCGATATTGCGGTGTGGAGGACTAAAGGGCAGTCCGTCGGCAAATGCCAGTTTCAGCGACATCTTCCAGCGGTCGGTGCCGGGGAAATAGTCGGTGAAAAAGAGATTGACCGAATAACGCTGGTCGGTGGGCAGGGCGATGGACTTGCCGTGGAGTTTCATGCTTGTGCTCATCAGCGAAAGACTGATCCATGAGTCCGTGCCGGGTACGAATTCTCCATAAAGTTTGAAGTCGATGCCCGCCGTGTGGCCCTTGCCCTCGTTGGGACCGTAATAGACCACTTTCACATTGTTGATGCTGTAGGGACGGAGGTTGGACAACAACTTATAGTAGGCTTCGGCAGTGAACATATAGTTGCGGTTGCTGAGCTTGAAGCGCCAATCCATGCCGGCGATGAAATGGATGGAGCACTGGCTTTTGATTTTCTTGTTGAGCGAGGCATAGGTGATGCCGTCGATGGTGGTTGTGTCTCTCACCTCCTTGAAGAACGGGGCCTGATAATAGAGTCCGGTGGCAAGACGGAACACCACATCGTGGTTGAAGGCAGGAATGATGCCCAATGACACACGAGGGCTGACAGTTGTCTCACCATTAAACTGCCAATGGTTGAAGCGCAGGCCATAGTTGAAGGTGAACAGTGTGTGCTCATGGGCACTTGTGAAGCGCCATGTGTCTTGCAAGAAACCTTCTATGCGATTGGCTTTCAGCGTGTTCTTGGCGTTGAGACTATAGATGAGCTTCAAGTCCTCGCCAGTGTGAGGGATGCTGTATCCACTGGAATCCCTCATCTCATACTCTCGGCTCTTCTCCTCAATGTTCTCAAAGCGGTAGGAGAGACCTCCGAGCACATCATGCTTCCGCTTCTTGTGGGCGAAGCGGAGTTGGACATTGCCGACAGTAGCCTTAAGGTAATTGCGCGCATGTTCCATATAGGTGCCCACTCCCAAGTTCTCACTTGTCTCGGTCTGGGTGAGCCAATACTGACCTTGAATGTCGTATCGTTCCTGCTCTTTAGTCGAAAAGCCCGAGGCGATGAGTGAGAGCGAAGTCTGGTCGGTAAACTTCCGTGTGATGGTGAGCGATCCGAAAAGCGTGCGGAACACGTCTTTCTCATGACCGTCGAAATAGACCTTGAACGATTTCACGTTCTCCATCGTTCCGAAGTTGGTCTCCCGGTCATGGGGCGTGAAGTTGTAGTGGTTCTCGGAAGCATTGCCGATAAAGTCTATCTGCCAGCGTTTGTTGGGCGTAAAACTGAAATAAGTTTGGTAGTCAAGGAAGTTGGGCTGGTATTCGCCCTTGGTCTCCAAGGAACCGAGCATATAGCGGTTGGTCTTATACCGAACGCCATTGGTCCACGTGAAATTCTTTCCTTTCAAGCCTACATAGGCATTGGCACCCAAAAGGCTGGCTGCGAGAGACGCCTCAAAGTGCTTCGGCTTTTTGTAGGTGATGTCGAGAGCCGACGACATCTTGTCGCCATACTTGGCCTCGAAACCGCCCGTGGAGAAGCCTACCGATTCCACCATATCGCCATTGATGATGGACAATCCCTCTTGCTGACCGCTGCGCACCAAGAAAGGACGGTATACTTCCACATTATTAATATATACAAGATTCTCGTCAAAAGCTCCGCCACGCACATTATACTGCGAAGAAAGCTCGCTGTGGGTGCTCACTCCGGCTTGCGATTGAATCATGTCCTCCACGGCATTGCCTGTCGTGGAAGGAGCGTTCTTGGTCTTCTTGATGTCCAACTGCTGTGTGCCCGTGGTCTGTCTCTTCCGTTCGGTAACGACCACCTCACCCAACTGGTTGTCGCTATAGAGCGTAATCTGAAGCGTCTGTTTGCCTTTGGGACGGCGCAGGACACGGGTCTTTGCCTTATAGCCCACCATTGAGAACCTTACCGACACACTGTCACGAGAGGCGAGGGTGATATGGAACTCTCCCTTCAGGTTGGTCATGGTCACCTTGCCCTGACTCGTCACACTCGCCAGTTCTATCGGATTCTGTTCTTCGTCCACTACCTTGCCCTGAAGCACAAAAGACTGTGCCATCGCTTTCTGTCCGGCGACAAAGAGCAAGATTATCATTAATGTATGGATAATATTCGTTTTCATGTCATTGTTTTTAACGCAAGCGCCTATATAATTATTGTATATGATGGCGATAAATAAAAAATATTTGAAAAAAGTCGGTGATTATTTTGCAGGTTAAAAATAAAGTTGTACCTTTGCATCGCATTTCAAAAACAGCCCTTCCGAGGGTATGGAAATATGCGGCAATAGCTCAGTTGGTAGAGCACAACCTTGCCAAGGTTGGGGTCGCGAGTTCGAGTCTCGTTTGCCGCTCAAGACTTTATAATTGCTTGAAGATTTTAAATGTTTCTCTTGGCATTTATAGAGGTCGCTCTTTAAGTTTGGAGAGGTGGCGGAATTGGTAGACGCGCTACTTTGAGGGGGTAGTGAAAATTGTTTCGTGGGAGTTCGAGTCTCCTCC
>JBNMIE010000152.1:0-2934 GCA_050873125.1 Prevotella sp. | reverse complement strand
ATCTTCACCTTCTCGCCGTCGGGCTTGGTCACGTCCACCTCGTAGTCGATGCCGGCGGCGCTGTCAAAGTTGAACGAGAAGTTCTTGAATCCCAGTCTTTGCTGGTCGCCCTTGGTCTGGCTGCTGAGCAGGAGCAGATGGTCGTCGGGCGACTTCATCGTGTTCACCCACAGGTCGTAGCTCATCTCCAGATGCTTGCGGATTTCCTTGCCCGTCATGCGCAGCACGTAGAGCATGTTCTCGTATTTGTAGAGGCTGAACATGTCCGCCACCTTGACCTCGCCCTTGTGGATGACCGAGTTGAAGAGCAGGGGAGCGTTCATCGAGATGTCCGCCTTGGTGATTTGCAGTTGCAGGTTGTGCACCAGGTCGATGTAGGCCGACGAGCCGAAAAAGCTGTCGCTGGTGTGCACGTCGTCGGTGAAGGTGCCGATGGGCTTGTTGACCCACGCCTTCACCTCGTCTATCTGAGGCTGGAAGTGTTTCACAAACTGCTCGTCGATGGGCTGGTCGCACACGTCGACCACGCTGCCCTTCACGCGCTTGCCCACCACCTTGTCGCCGTTCTTCTCCACCGTGATGGTGGCGTCGCTCACGGCGAGGGCGTTGTTGGCTGGGTCGAGACAGAGCGTGGTCGACCCGTCGGCGCTCTTCACGGTGTCGCAGTGTCGTGTGTGGTCGTGTCCGTAGACGATGAGGTCGAATCCCGGCACCTGTTCCGCCACCTTGACAGACGCGTCCTCGTCATATTCCGGCAGCGAGATGCCTCCGTTCTTGCCCGAGTGGAACATGCCGATGATCACGTCGGGGTGTTCGTGCTCCTTGACATACTTCACCCACTTGCGGGCGCAGGCGACCATCTCCTCGAAGCGCAGTCCGCTCCACAGCCGCTTCGGCAGCCAGTTGGGGATGGCGGGTGTGAGCATGCCGATGACCGCCACCCTCACGCCGTCGCGCTCCACCATCGTGTAGGGCTTCACGTAGGGCTCTCCCGAGGCGGCGCACACGATGTTGGCGCCCAGCACGGGGCAGTCGAGCTCCTCCACCCATTTGTCGTATACCGGGTGTCCCGTCTCCACGTCGTGGTTGCCGAACGTCTGCGCGTCATACTTCATGTAGTTCACCACGTCCGCCGCCACGTTGCGCTTCTGTGTCGCCACATAATTATAATAATAGCAGGTGGGCTGTCCTTGCAGGATGTCGCCGTTCTCGAGGAGGATGAGCGGTTCGCCCTTCCGCCGGATGCTGTTCACATAGGAGCTCACGCGGGCGAGCGACCCCTGTTTGGGCTGTCCGGTGATGAAGTCCCAGGGGAAGAAGCTGCCGTGGACGTCGCTGGTCTCCACGACACGTATGTTCACGGTCTTTGTCTTTGCTTGCATAGCGAGGTTGATGCTTGCCAGGGCAAGCAGGGTGAGAATGATTTTTTTCATTGTCTTCTGTGTTTTCTTTTATCTGCTCGACAGGTGGAGGAAGCGGGTGATCATGTGTCCCACGCTGCGGTCCTTGTTGTCGATATAGGCGTCGAGTACGGTTGACGATCCGCCGAGCGGCTGCACGTCGTAGTCGGCGATGGCGGCGGGGATGAGGCAGCTGTTGCCCCTGCGCAGTCGTATCTCGTCGCCTGTGGCGCGAATCTTGATCAGGCAGTCGCCCTCGATGCACACGCTGATGATGAAGCTGTCATACTTCAGCAGGTTGCGGTGGAAGGGGTGGGTGATGTTGGTCACGCGCACGCTGAAATAGGGCGAGTCGATCACGAGGTTGGCCGCGTTGCTCTCCTCGCGGTAGATGGTGCGGTATTCCTCCTCCACGTGGAAGTTGAGCGCCTTGGCTGCCAGCTCGGTGTGCAGTTCGCGGGGCTTGCCGTCCAGTCCCGGTCGGTTGTAGTCGAAGATGCGGTAGGTCACGTCCGACGACTGCTGCACCTCGGTCAGCAGGATGCCGCTGCCGATGGCGTGCACGCGTCCTGCCGGCAGGTAGAACACGTCGCCGCGCTTCACCTCGTGCTTGGCGAGCACGTCGGTGATGGTGCCGTCCGCCACCCTGCGCTTGTATTCCTCGGGTGTGATCTCCTGCTTGAATCCGGCGTAGAGATAGCTGCCGGGCTGTGCGTCGATGACATACCACATCTCTGTCTTGCCCGACTTCCCGTGCTCGCGCATTGCCATCTCGTCGTTGGGGTGCACTTGGATGCTGAGGGGCTTGGCAGAGTCGATGAATTTCACCAGGAGTGGCATCTTGCCGCCATAACGTTTGTTGACCGCCTTGCCGAGTATTTCGTCGGGCATTTCGCTGACCACCGACACGAGGTCTCGTCCGGCCCATTCGCCGTTGCCGATGATGCTCTTGCTGGTGGGCACGGCGCTCACTTCCCAGCTCTCGCCGATATGGTCGAGCTGGTCTCTGATTCCTTTGTAGGCGCAAATCCTCTCGCCACCCCAAACCACGGTGTGCAGGTTGGGCTGGAACAGGAGAGGGTATAGTCTATCCATACTGAGTTTCATATATTTCTTCTTGTTTTTTCTTCTTTTTTGCAAAGATAGTGCAAACGAGCGCAAAGAAAGCTTGCTTTCAATTTGCCGAGTGCAGCCTATCTTCTGCAAAGATACAAATAACCATTGACAATGCAAAACTTTGAACGGAAAAACACGATGACCGTCATCGGGGCGCGATGTTAAAAAAAATCAAACGGCGTTTTTCGGACGCTTGTCATGCACAAATGCACCTTTTTCCGTTCAAAAAACACTCTTTTTTGTTCACCGAAAGCATGACATGACAGGCCTGTCATGCCCCCTTCAATGTTAAAACATTTAACACACACAGAAGGGGGCATGACAGGCCTGTCATGTCATGCTTTCGGTGAACAAAAAAGAGTGTTTTTTGAACGGAAAAAGGTGCATTTGTGCATGACAAGCGTCCGAAAAACGCCGT
>JBNMIE010000151.1:0-2976 GCA_050873125.1 Prevotella sp. | reverse complement strand
GTCGATGTCCACTCCGATGGTGGCGGGCATCATCGCCCAGTGGCTTGAGGCCAATCCCCATTTGTCGCCCGACGACATCCGTCAAGTTTTCGCCCGCACCGCCCGCCGCCTCGACAGCGACCATCAGGTGCCTGCTCCCGAGTGGGGCTACGGCGAGATTGACGCCTATGCCGGACTCCTCGACGTGCTCCGTCTGACGGGCATCAAGGACGTGGAACGGCAAGCGCCCGCCAAGGTTCACATCAGTGGGGCAGGCGAGGGACAGGTGCGCATCCGCATTGACCGTCCTCTGGAGGCAGGCAACTGCACCGTGCGCTTCTATCGTCCCGGCGGACAGTTGGTGGCAGAGCAATCTCTTGATCTCGTCCATGCCACGGAGCACACGATCTCCTTAGGCGTGTCGGGCATCGTCCTGGTGCAGGTCGCTTCCTCCCATAAGGAATACTGTGGAAGTAGCATCATCAAATTGTAAACGAATAAAAACAGGAATACGAAAACAGAACAACATGGAACAAACACAACCACAAGTCCTCAACCCCAATCCCCTGGTCTCCATCATCCCGTTGGCCGTGCTCATCGTGCTCATTGTGCTGGTGGTCAACCTCTTCCCCGATGACGCCCTTTCCGGAGCCTCACAGGTGGCGCTGATGATTGCCACTGCCGTGTGTGTGGCGCTGGGCATGGCCGTCTACAAGATGAAGTGGACCATTTTCGAGGAGATGATCAAGAAGACCGTGGGTGATGCCGGCGTGTCCATCCTCATCCTGCTGCTCATCGGCATGATGTCTGCCACATGGATGGTCAGTGGCGTGGTGCCTACCTTAATATATTATGGTGTGCAGATTATGTCGCCCACCTTCCTCCTGCCTTGTGCCTGCATCATCTCCGCGGTCATCTCGGTGATGACCGGCACGTCGTGGACCACCATTGCCACCATCGGTGTGGCTCTGATGGGCATTGGCGATGCCCTCGGCATCCCCTCTCCCTATACTGCCGGCGCCATCATCTCGGGTGCCTATTTCGGCGACAAGCTCTCGCCCATGAGCGACACCACGGTGCTCGCCTCGTCCATAGCCGGTGCCGACATCTTTGTCCACATCCGCTACATGCTCTACACCACCATCCCCAGCATTGCCATCTCCTTGGCCCTATATCTTGTCATCGGACTCTTCTACAACGGTCAGGCGGTGGACATCCACCAATATCTGACCGGCTTGCGCCATGGTTTCAACATCTCGCTGTGGACGCTGTTGGTGCCCGCCTTCACTGGGTGGCTCATCTCCCGCAAGACCCCGTCGCTCATCACCTTGCTGCTCTCGTCGCTTGCGGCTTGCGTCTGCGCCTTGGTGCTTCAGCCCGACGTGCTGGTGAAGATTGCCGGCGAGACCACCCTTTCGGTCAAGAGTCTCTTCGAGGGCATCATGCTCACCTGCTATACCAGCACCCATGTCGACACCGGCATCACTGCCATCAACGAACTCGTCGCCACCCGAGGCATGGCGGGCATGCTCAACACCATCTGGCTCATCCTCTGCGCCATGTGTTTCGGTTCGTGCATGGTGGCGAGCGGCATGCTCCATGCCATCACCCGTGTGTTGCTCCGCAGCATCCACAGCACAGTCTCGTTGGTTTGCTCCACAGTCACCTCGGGCGTGCTGCTCAATCTTGTGATGGGCGACCAGTTCTTGTCCATCATCATGAACGCTTCTATCTATAAGGAAGAGTATGCTGCGCGGGGCTATAAGCCAGAACTACTGAGCCGCAGCACCGAGGACTCCGCCACAGTCACCTCTGTGCTCGTTCCATGGACAGCTTGTGGCATGACGCAGAGCACGGTGCTGGGCATCCCCACTTTGGTCTATCTGCCCTTCTGTTTCTTCAACATCATCAGTCCGCTGATGAGTTGCTTGGTGGCGATTCTCGGGTTTGTGCCCGATCCTGAGAAGGCGGAGGAAAAACATGACTAACCTTTTGCGGCAGTCTTTGTTGTCGCAAAACAAAACAATAGAACAATGAGTATTGATTTTAATAACGAACCCCATTTCTTAGATATTGCTGGAGGGGGCTCCCATGAAGATGATAGTTTCAAGGCTTGTGTTGTTCACATCACCGCCCGTCATGAACGAAACAATGGAGCACAGGGTACCATGGAAAGTCTGCTTTTACGAGGCTGTGCAGACCACAACATCAACTTGGCTCTGTATAATGTCGATGTGAACCAATGGGCACGGGCACTGATGCCTTGGCCCGATTCCGCCGTGTCGCGCGACGAGGAAGTGGGCCGGCATGCTCACAACACCCTTTATTGGTTGGATCAACAAAAACACGTGTGGTCAGGGCCAGCTTCTGATCCACTTCCATTTGGAAATACGTATGCGGATCATCCTTGTCCGGTGGTATTGGGTGGCTACTCTTTGGGTGGTCTTTTCTCCCTTTGGGCGGCGCGCCAGTGCAGTCTGTTCCAAGGTGTCGCGGCCGTCTCTCCGTCATTGTGGATTCAGGATTGGGAAGCCTTTGCCAAGACCAATCCCATCCAGGCGCAAAGTGTCTATCTGAGTTTGGGGCTTCGGGAGGAGCATTGTCGCAACCGGCGCATGGCAAGGGTGGGCGACTGCGTGCGCCATGAGCATGCGCTCCTTGCTAAGGAGTTGGGTGAAGACCGCACCACCTTGGAGTGGAACGGAGGCGGTCATTTTGTCAATGAGGGAGCACGCATGGCCAAAGGCTATCTGTGGACTCTGCTCAATCTGCGGCAGCAGCGGGCGAAGTAATCTGTCGCCATTTAGATTCCCGTCAGAAGTGGAAACCTCTCATTTTCATCATTTTTAGGTATTGCACACATGGCGATTTCGCCGTACCTTTGCAACCGTAATAAAGATAAAGAATATTAATGGCAATAAAATCATAATGTTTTTGTAGTTTGGAAAAAGACTGGCTGCGAAGCCGGTCTTTTTTATTTGTCGTGTTATACGTCAG
>JBNMIE010000150.1:0-2982 GCA_050873125.1 Prevotella sp. | reverse complement strand
TTGAATGTTATGACCCTTGCACCGCCAGACTTACCCTTGCCTTTTGACCCGATAGCCATACGGATTTTGCGTATGTTCTTGGTAATCTCGTCACCTTGCAGAGGGTTTTCCTTGATACTTTTCAAGAATTCAGCGTAGTCATTCTTGAAACTGCGGTATTTCTTTGCAAGTCGCTTGGCTTCTCTTGCAAAGTCGTCAGAAACCGATACAGTAATATTACAGCTCATCGAGTAAACTATCAGCGGATTGGAGTACACGCTTACCTGCAATGGCTTCCTTCACCTCTGTCAAAGCGTTTTTCAGTTCTTTCATCAAGTCGCGCGGTGCGTCAATGGTATCGCCTCCATCATCGGGGAAGATGCGGAAACTGCCAGCACGTGATTTTAGGACGACGTGCTCTCCTGCTTTTGCCAAATTCAGATACTTCGTCTGATTAGTGCGAAAGTCTCTTGTGCTAACTACAACCATAATCGATACTGTGTGTTTACGGCACAAAGATACGACTTTTAATTGAAAGAACAATATGTTTGGCTACCAAATAATGTTAATTGGTAGCCAAACTACATATACACCTCCATGCCATTCACCTCGAAAATGCAGACATCACGGAGCTGGCGGATTTGGTTGGAGTCGAGGAGCTTCATGCAGCGAGTGCCTTTGTAGAAGTCATATTTGAGTGAGATGCAGCGGTGCCAGTGTTGGATGGTGCCGCTGCGTGTCCATAGGGTGAGGTCGACTGGTTCGGGGGATGCGAGGATTTTGCGGAGGGTGGAGATGTGGATGGACGTCATAAAGTGAAGAGTGAAGAATTGAAAATCGGCAACCAAAGGGAAAGCCAACGAAGAGTGAAGAATTAATTGGCTGTGCTACCTTTTCCCTTAGTCGAACGTGCGGTGGAAAGGGTCGTCGAAGATGTTTTGGGGGTATTTGAGGGACTTGGGGATGCGGTGGCGCGCGAACTTGTACTTGAACTTCAAGGTGTTGGTGGCGTTGTCGGCATCGGAGATTTCGGAGGTGATGTCGGTGACGAGGATGGGGACGGACTGGGATTCGACGATGAGGGACACCTCGTTGGAGAGGAGAAGAACGGAGAGGTGGTCGGTCTGCTCGATGGTGAGCATGGACGACTCCACCTCATACTCGTAGGCGGTGGTGTCGTCATAGAAGGTGGACGCACCGAGACAGGTGGCAGTGGAACGGCTGATGTCGAGCTTGCGCTTGGTGACACAGGTGAGGTGGATGTACTCGGGACACCCGAACTCGTTGAGGACTAAAAAGGTGACGTAGGGTTTGTTGTGCGTGACATAGAAGGTCTTGGCGAGGTGTCCGTAGTGGACGGTGAACGAGAGAAGCGTGCCCTTGATGTTGAGCGACTGCATGATGCTACTGGGACGGATGTCGATGGTGCGGTAGTCGAGTGACGTGCCGTTGGTGATGGTGCGTCCGCTGGCATGGCGGACTATTGGCGTGGTGCTGCCCTCGGGGAGGATTACACATTCGATGTAACCAATGAAGTCTACTTTCGGGAGTGCGAAGAGGGTGAGGGTCTGGAACGCGTCAAAGGGAATGGTGTAGGCAGATAGGGTGTTGAAGAAGAACGACTGGATGTAGTAGAAGGCATTGATATTGGGGATGTCCACACGGCAGTAGATGATTTCACGCTCGATGGTGTTGGCACTCTCCTCTCCTGACTCGGCGAAGATGACGAACTTGGTGTGAATGAGCCGTTTGGCGAGCATATAGTCCTCGATGATGGAACGGATGTCATGGAGGACCACTTCATCATTGTAGGGATAGAGCGTGGTGGTGAAGACGGACTTGCCGCCGCACTCGACGTTGATGTCAAGGGCATCCGCGTCCGTGGTGATGGAGATTTCCGTGGGGAGCTAGGAGGTGAAGAGATAGAGGGTTGATGAGTATTGGATGTTTATCATTGTGGCTTGCTTGTTTTTCGCAAAAATAATATGGGACATCGCCTTTGGAAAAGACGATGCACGAGGAAATTCGGCTTTGCCGATGGGAAATGGAATGATGCACATCATTACCTCTCTCCCACGCTCGGCTCGTAAGGCAAAGGGCTTTTGGAGGGTGCGTAGGCAAATGCGGACTTGTTGCGGTTTTGCCGTAGGGACCGAAAGAAAGCCCGACCCTTGCGAGCCGGGCGGAAGTGGAAGACTTCCTAAGCCGCCTTTTCAGCCTTTGGCTTGCGCCCTCTCTTCTTGGGCTTTGCTGATGTGGGCTGTGGCTCTGCCTTCACCTCCTGCTGCACAGGGGCAGCCGTGGCTGCTGCCTTTATGCGTGCAATCTCTTGTGAGAGGCGTGCGAGGCAAATAGCGTGCAAACGAGAGCAGAGCCAAGCTTGCTTGGGCTATGCCGAGTGCAGCCGCTATTGCGTAAGAATTCTCTGAGATGCCAATGCCCAACCTCTTTTTGAGGAGGAAGGCGAGGCGCATAGCCTTGTAGGCACTTGTGCAATACATCTTGCTTTCGCTGTCGGCGCTTGTGTAAACGACCCATACATTGTTTGTGGACTTGCCGGAATTGGCTTTTGCTGCTAAAATGATGTTAGGAGTATTGTATATTGTCGGCTGCACTCGGCAATATTCAAGCAAGCTTGATATTGCTCTCGTTTGCACGACAATTCATAACTGTACTTATTTTAATAGTGAAACAATCGGATTAGTGAATGAGATAGACTTCGATGTAGATGATGTTGATAAAGCTATCCGCTGCGAGTGCTTCCGCCTTTGCGCTTGCCTCGGAATGGCTGTCAGCCTCGATTTCATATTCAACATACTCGCCATCCTCGCCATTGATGACAACCTGATAGAGATTGCTTGACAATTCTACTTGTCTTGAACTTCTTCTGTTGAAGCGATATTCTGCATTAAGAGTGGTGTGTACCATAATCTTGAAATTTTATTTGTTCGACTTAGAGTGAAGCACCGAGTGCTTTTGTAATTTTTACGTGCAATGAGGGAG
>JBNMIE010000149.1:0-3038 GCA_050873125.1 Prevotella sp. | reverse complement strand
GCTTTGGACGCTGCCTAAGTATCGTGAATTACTCTTCATCAGATAAAGTATAATAAAAGGAACAATCTATTTCTTTTATTGGTTGTTTAAGTTTGCAGGTTGTGCCATTGTGAAATGGTGCAACCTTTTTATTTCTTCTGCATGAAAGGCTTCCAAACTTTGTTCCATTTCTGCTTCCATTCCGCCTTCAAGTTTTTGGGCACAAAGGGCTGGTCAAGAGCCGGAATGACTCTACCATCGGGACAGAAAGAGACACGAATGAAGCCCACCTTCTCACGGAAATGAGACTGGGCGTCGTTTCCGAACATGCTGCACCACCAGTTGCCCTCCTTGTCGGCAAAGAAACCCGTTCCTCCACCACAAGGCACCGCCTCATGGCGCATGCGATAAGGGCCATAGATATTGTCCGCCACCGCAATGCAAGGCGAATAACGTTCCTCGTAGGAGTCGGCACCACCCATATAATACTTCCCGTTGTGCTTGAATATCATCGCACCTTCATGCGCCAAATCCTTACAACCTCGCTTCTGCGAACAACTGTTGGCATGGTGAGCAGGGTTAGTATCATATTCCTCGATTGTTACCTTCCGGAAAGGAGTGGCAAACCCACTCATGTCATCCTTGAGTTGGGCTATCTTGTCGCCACCACCACAAGAGAAATACACCTTGCCATCGGTATCCTCAAAGAGGGTTCCATCAATACCATTAGCTATCGGACCTTCATAACTGAAGGCGTTGACGTAAGGACCATCCGGTCGACCTGTGGAACTTTTGAGAAGGCCGATGCCTTCGGGGCACATGCTGTAGACAATGAAATAGTTGCCCTTGACATAGTGGATTTCAGGAGCCCACACGGCACGAGTGGCACGACGGGGATGCTGTCGCCAACGGCGCACCCATTCAGGAGCCTCAGACTCTATCTCCCAAACCAATCCCATATAGTCCCAAGAATGGAGATCTTTCGAGCGCCAAAGCTCGATGCCCTGTGCCCAAGCCCAGATATTGTCACCGGAAGAACCTGTGAGATAATACATGCCATCACCGCCCAATGTCACAACGCCATCACGGAGATGCACATCCCAAGCTGGGAGTATCGGTGGAAGAAGTCCTGCTTCTACTGCCGACTTCTTCTGTTTGAAAGTGGTATTCTCATATTCTGGACGTGTATAGGAACCGCAATAGGCAACACCGGACGAACCGCTGCGCCATCCGCCACGTCCATCACCTACGACAGCATGGCCCGGACCGCTCACACCACGAAATTGATGTGCCCAAGCAATGTCCTCCTGGGGAGCCACATAGTTGGAATCGCTCAATGCCACAGGACGATTGAGCGTGATACTATTGTCATTGTTTTGGGCCAAGGATGGAGTCGTCACCATGCCCATGGCGAGCAGAAATGTAGCTGAAAAATTCATTTTTTCGGTTTTATGGTTATTCGTTTCGTATGCAAAGACAGAGCAAGCGAGTGCAAAGAAAGTTTACTTTCATTTTGCCGAGCGCAGCCTATCTTCTGCAAAGATAGATGACAACCGCACCTCAGCACCTATAAAACCGTTCATTTTGCAGATAAATTCATACACAACGAATTTATCCGTCCTACAATTGAAAGAATATTTATCTGTTCTGTCTCTCCGACAGAAACAATTTATTGACAAACAATGGCATAGATCAGTTCAGCGTAAATCAGCAAAGGGACAATCACACATCACTCCATATAACGATTGTTCTGTTCTCCATAATTATCTTTTTTAGTTGTCATAAATAGTCCCCCTTGCAGTCTGAAGACAAAAGGCGCAGCACTTTTCTTGAAGCACTGCGCCTTTTTATATTGTCTGAGAATAGTTTCAAATCCTTACATGTAGCCCAACCAACGAAGAATATCGTTGAGGTTGGCGACAATCATCAGCAGCATGAGTATGCCAATGCCGATATACTCAGCATAGATCATGAACTTCTCACTTGGCTTGCGACGCGTAATCATCTCATAGAGAAGGAACAACACGTGGCCACCATCAAGGGCAGGAATGGGGAGAATGTTCATAAAGGCGAGGATGATGCTCAAGAAAGCGGTCATCTTCCAGAACATATACCAATCCCACACCGGCGGGAAGAGACTGCCTATGGCGCCAAAACCGCCCAGTGACTTGGCTCCGTCGGCAGTGAAGACATATTTCATGTCGCTCACATAACCTCTCAACACATCCCAACCATACTTGCAGCCGGCAGGGAAACTCTCGAAGAAGCCATACTTGACAGTTGTGGGCTTATACATGCTCAGATAGTTGGCATTGTAGTAGCCCAATTTCAACTCCGGCGTGAGCACCACCTTGGAGGAGATTGTGTCGATATTGCCGGCATTGTTACGGATATAAGCCACATTGACCGTGCGCACTTTCACGCTGTCAGTGTGTGACTTAGCTGCAGTAAGAACATCGTTGAGTTTGCCCAACTCGTAGGTGAAGTCGTTATAAGAGTCCACCTTGTGCCCATTCACCCCGATGATAACATCACCTGTCTTCATGCCAATCTTGGCAGCAGGTGAACCTTTCATCACGCTATCCACACGGGAGGGCATCAGCGGCCACACGAATTTCGGGTCGTCCTTGATCATGTTGAGCAAGTTCAGATTGCCTGGCAACTGGATGCTCATGCGTTTACCGTCACGGATGATGTCGGCACGCTGGGCGGTGGACAAGTCGCGGAAGACATCAGTATCGAAAGCCTTGAAGGTCTTCTCGTTCGTGCCCAACAGGATATCGCCATCCTTGAAGCCCAATTTCTTGGCCTCGGTATTGAACTTCATACCCTGGGTCATGTCCTTCATCTGGATGTAGGAGTCGCCCCAAGTGAAGAGTATCATCGAATAGATGAACAATGCCAACAGGAAGTTGACCAGCACACCACCTATCATAATGAGCAGGCGCTGCCATGCCGGCTTGGAACGGAACTCCCAAGGTTGTGCAGGCTGTTCCATCTGTTTGGTGTCGAACGATTCGTCGATCATGCCGGCAATCTTGCAATAACCGCCCAAGGGC
>JBNMIE010000148.1:0-3394 GCA_050873125.1 Prevotella sp. | reverse complement strand
AATTTACCCAATATTTTGTATTCACATGCCCAACTATATGCAGCGGGTTCTTTTTCTGAAAAATCCGTTTTGTTAGAGTATTTGTGAGCAACTTCAAATACTTTATCTTCAGTCCAAAAGTCCTTTCCTGGATAGCTCTTTATCAAGCCTAATTCTGGCAACCACCCAGATTTTTTCGCTTGATTGTATGCGTATTCGTTGACGTGCCTAAAATCTGCATAGGTAATGCAGGCATTCTCTTTTATAATAGAAATAACAATATCTTTCGTGTATTTATAATTGTATAGGCATCAGAAAATGAGTCTGTTTGAATTACTTTAACGGGCTCTTTTTTCACTTCGCAACAGCTACACATGCTGAATAGAAATGCTGCAGCAATTTCTTTCAGTCGTTGGAATTCCTTTATCAAATATAGTTCAAATTCTACTGATACCCAACTTGCAAACTTGAACGCAATATCCCTTTGTGCGTAAGTACCTCCATTTGCTCCACTTTTACAAATGATACCAACCGCGTTTGTAAGTTCCACCCAACGAGTAGGACTCATTGTAAAGGCATTTGAACCAGCTTCTCTCAAAAGGGGGTCGAATTCGACCCCTTTGAAATTCGGGTTGTTCAACTGCTCCCAAAGTCCAAGGTATTCCAATGTGTTTTTAGAGCGTAACCAATTCTTTACCACATCTTTAGGTTCTATTGCATTCTTTTGTTTTGCAAAGCCGAAATAAGCTCCTGCCTTTACAGCTTCGGCTGTGATGAACTCATTGCCCAGTGAGTCAAGAATCTGCTTGCCACTTGTGCCATCCACAATTTAAAAGGTTCGGCTTTAGGAGAGGGAATGGATTGTATAAGGCGGAAAAGTTGCTCTGTATCAGCGACATCTGTCATACGTAGTTTACCATCGGCAGCACGCAATTTCAAATGGTTACAACTTGTAACCGTTTCATCACGAAGGATTATGGAAATAGTTATCAAAATTACTGCATTTCTCTGCCTCTTGCGAGAGACCAAAAACGAAAAACGTCCTGACTGCCAAACTTTTGGCAATCAGGACGTTTTCGGGTTCCAACAAATATTCAATAGCCCCACTTCGTGTCCAACTTCACTTCCACGGTCTTGATGCTGTTTAAGGTCAGCAGGGCTTTGTTGCGCGGGAGGAGCTGGACTTGCTGGTATTGGGCGGGACAGTATACTTTGCCGTTGCGGATGAGGATGCCCATCCGGTGAGGGGCTATCTCGAAGATGGCAAAGCCACCCACGAAATCGTAGATGCGCTTGTAGACGGGCTGCAGGATGATGTCGCCACCCACACGCAATCCCCATCGGCCGCCTTCCTCAAAGGGTTTGACACCTTGCAGATATTGCAGGCGCTGCTGACGGGTCTGCTCCTGGCGGTTCTTGTCGTATTGCGCCACAAGCACCATGTCGTTGCTCACAGCCGTCATGGTGCTGGTCTTGCGGACATAGGACGGTATCGCGCCCTTGCCGGCCTTCAGACCAGAGAACATCGCCACCCAGTCGCGATCCTTGTCGGGCAAACCAAACTTGCGGTAGTTGCCCACGTTGTCGATGATCATGCACACCTTGTCCTTCCGTTCGTGGCTGACACGCAGTCCACGACCCACCATCTGCAGATATTTGGCAAGCGAGAGCGTGGGACGCGCCATTTGGATGTATTCCACATCCGGACAGTCAAAGCCCTCGTCGAAGAGGTTCACGTTGACCAGGCAGTCCAACGCGCCGTCCCGGAACGCCTCCACCATCCGCTGCCGAGTCTTCGACGGCGTCTTGCTGTCCAACGCCACCGCCCGGATGCCCATCGCCTCGTAATAGGCGGCTACCACCTTGGCATGGTTGATGTCAATGGCATAGACGATGCCCCGCTTGCCCTCGGCATAACGCACCACGCTCTCGTGCAACCGCTTGATTGACTGCGGCACATTCAGCTTCTCGTCCATCTCCCGGATGGAATAGTCACCGTCGCTGCCCCGCCCTTTCAACGTGTTGATAGTCAACTGGTCTTGCGAGAACTGGCCGATGACCACATAGTCGAAGGGCGAGAGATAGCCCCGCTGGATGAAGTCCTTGGTGGAGGGCGACGTGAGCAGCGTGTCAAACAACTTGCCGAACGACTCTTTCTTCATGCGGCAGGGCGTGGCGGTCATCCCGAGCTTCATCGCCCGTTGGTTGCGCAGGAACAAGTCCTGGTAGGAGTCGGCAAGCGCATGATGCGCCTCGTCCACCACAATCAGTCCCGGCACACGTCCTGCCGTCTCCAACTCGCCGATATGTCTTCCCAGCCACTGGATGGAGAGCACCCGAATCCGCGTTTTCGCCTTCAGCGCCACTTCCTTTTCGCCATACGCCAAGCAGAACCGGTCGAGTGTCTGCTGCATCTGCTCCACCAGTTCCCGGCGATGTGCCACTATCCACACCTCTCCCTGCGGATGGCTCTCCAAGAACCATCCCACCACAGCCGCCATGACATAGGTTTTGCCCGTGCCCGTCGGCATCTGCACCATCACGGCATTTCCCGTTCTCGTCGCCCTCCCCTTCTCCTTGACCACAGAAGAACGGTGGCGGGCAGTCAGCGTCTTGATGATGCGGTCCACCATCTCCTGCTGATAGTCATAGAGTGTTATATCTTTCATGGGAAAAAGGTTCAGTTCCATCACACGAATGGTCAGTCTTCAGAATATAAAGAATGTTATTTATTGTAAATTTTATACAGAATATTTCCCTCCCATAGAAGGGAAATCGAGATTTTTAAGAAGTTGTATCTTTGCAGAAGATAAGGCGGCACTCGGCAAATTGAAAGTAAACTTTCTTTGCGCTCGTTTGCACTATCTTTGCACCCAGATAAGCTGCATCTCGACAAGACATCAGTCTTTAAAACATAAAGAATGTTATTTGTTGTGAATTTTTCTCGGAATATTCCCCTTCCATGGGAGGGGAATCGGGAAATCTAAAAAGCACTATCTTTGCAGAAGATAGGCGGCACTCGGCAAATTGAAAGTAAACTTTCTTTGCGCTCGTTTGCACTATCTTTGCAGAAGATAGGCGGCACTCGGCAAATTGAAAGTAAACTTTCTTTGCGCTCGTTTGCACTATCTTTGCAGCCTGAATAATAAAAATATTAGACAGAATTATGATGAATAGAAACATTTTTAAGAACATGACCTCCAAGTTATCCCAAGCGGGAAAATTGACTTCAACCGAGTACGCACCGACAGCAGTCGGGGCTTCATTGTCGTCTGTCATATGGCGGAAAAGGATCAAGGTACATCGACATCATTCTTACCTGATAATCAGCCATATACGACCGAAAACCGGCCTTTCCAAACCGCCTTGACAGAGAATGACAGATGACACTTGTGACACATGTTTTTTAAAACTT
>JBNMIE010000147.1:0-3436 GCA_050873125.1 Prevotella sp. | reverse complement strand
ATCAAATACTTACATTTTTCTCAAAGTGTGATAGATACCCCCAAAAACAGGCTTTATCTATCACGCTGCTATCACTTTGCTATCACGCAACCCACCTTTCTGATTTCAAGGAAAGGAGAAGAAACTGCTGGTTAAAAGAAGAAAAGCGACAGAAAAGATACTAGAAATCAACAAAAATGGTACTAGAAATCAACATAAATGGTGATCATCATGCAAGAAAACAACAAAAAAGAATGAAATCATACACGGTAACAACAAAAAGACAGGAAGATGGTAATAGAGCATATAGCCAGTCAACGAACGGTAATTTATTTTGTCATATCATATTTCAAGCCTCACTGGGACGCTCTCAGACCATTATCAGCATCTATCAGAAAACGAGTCACGATGACTCAGGAAATTCATCCTCGTAGCTAGAAATAGTTTCACGGCTTGGAACTTGGAGTTTCAAGCCATGAAACTCAAAGTTTCTCCGCATGAAACTATTTGTTTCAAGGCTTAAAACGAATCTAACGGAGGCTCCATTATCTTCCGACTTCACCTGCTTTTTTTGGATACTGCTGCATTCCTTTCAGCCAAGCACGTCTTCTTTAGACGAGCAAATTACAAGTACTCTTATTTTACATATAATCGAACATACATGAGAAATCTTCAAGCTTGCACCAACAAGAGCGTGGAAGATTGTGGCAGATTGCAAAAAACATCTGCCACGCCTTAAACATTTATAATACAAGATATTACGCCAGTTTGTGGCAGATAACAGAAAAAAAGTCAGCAAACATTTAGTTACATGTAAATCCACAAAACTTCAAAATTCTCCTTTTTTTTCTTGGCTATCTCAAAAGAATATTGTATTTTTGCACCATATTATATTTAAAAATATAAAGATGAGAAATATAACACGAACATTCAAAGCAGGAATCCTCCTTTTAGCCACAACGACTACGCTGTCTTCGTGCATTGACGAAGACATGAGCGACTGCGGCAAGGACTACCAGATACAGTACAACCTGCGACTCAATACACAGCTCAACACCACCATCGACGCAGACCTCAACCTCGCAGAGGAACAAGGCATCGCCAGCAACCTCAAGCAAGCGTTGGGCAAGATTTTCACAGACCATGCCAAGGATAACGACCTCTCCTTCTTCACAGGAGAGACACTTGCCCACCACGAGGCGAACCCGATGGATGCCAACTCGGTATCCTACACCATCTTCCTGCCTCGCAATGCCTACACCAACCTTGCCCTCGCCAACACGGGAGCCATCGGCAACGTGAGCATACAGGGAGCGGACGCCCTCGGCACCCTCGCCCTGGCGCAGGAGAAGAAAGACACCATCGACTCACACAACATCGGTCTCTTCTCCGCCCGACTCAACATCCAGGAGGAAGACTTCGACCAAAATCTGAAGACCACCCTCTACATGGCGAATTGCGCCTCAGCCGTGGTCATCGACAAGAACAATGTGCAAGCCGATGAAATCTTCGGCTTTGTGAAAGGCATGGCAAACAGCTTCGCCGTGAAGGATAGCACCTACAGTTATGACTACGGCACCGTGGTAAAAGCCCAAAAGGTTGCCAGCACCGATACGCACGAAGCTCTCTACGCCGTGAGTTTCCCATCAAGAGACATGAACGGCACCACCACAAAGGCAGGTGATTCGGAAGCTGGCATCTGGGAATTCCATGTCATCGTCAAGATCAATGGCAAGTATACAGAGAACATCCTCACCTTCCCCACTCCGCTTAGAGCCGGAAAACTGAGAATAGCCAAAGTTACTCTACATCCTGACGGAAGCTTCGAGAGCAAGACGCAGAGCGTGGGCGTAAGCGTGAAGCTCGACTGGAAGCCTGGAGGGCAACATGACATTGAGATATAATTAAGTGAAGAACGAAGAGTGAAGAGTGAAGAATTCTCTTGCTTTTTTAATCATATAACTCAAAATACAAGATGATCAAAATTCAAATTCGTAGATATGGATGGATGGCGATGATACTGATGGCAGTGATACTGTTGGCTGGATGCAGCAGTTCGGACAGCCAGGAGGTGCCTACAGACATCACCAAGCTAGGCGAACCAATAAGCCTCACCATCTCCATACCTACAGGTAATGGGACAAATAACGCCCGAACCCGAGTGGGCGACCCTGGCGAATCCACCCAAGAGGGGATAGACTGGGATAAGCTTGCCATCATCGTGGCCTACAAGAGCAAGGTGAAGAGCGATGATAGCTATGACAGCGACCCTCAGAAGATGGTTTACTGGGATGTCTTCAGCAGAGACGAATTTGAGAAGGATGAAAAGGTGAGCCATGCGATGAGCACCCTCGATGCGCCAGAAGGCGAAAACGGCACACGATCTGTCACCATGTATCTGCCTGTAGGCACAGTGAATGTGTATGGCGTAACTTATTCAGATGGCGCAGGATTCGACCTAGAAGGGGAACTCAACAAGATAGCCAAAGATGGGAATCCTCATAATTCCGTGATAGAAGGTTTACAGATCAGCAATGATTACGCCAAGGGCGATGGAAAGGAAATTGCCAAATTCCTGAGTGTAGCTACAGGATATGGTATCAACACCAAGATTGCTCCCGCCCCTCGTGACCTCGTTATCTCAAAATCCAATAGCGAGATAGAGATGAAGCAATACTGGGCTATGACTTTGAAGCGACTTGCCTGCCAGCTCGACATTCAGTGGGATGCTGCACAAGGTTACAACAACGGGAACCTCGTAGACTGCACCATCTCCCAATTTCAATACAACGGAGGAGCTTCGACATCTGGCACATCAGGAACAGGAGGAACGAATGCTGGCACATCGGGCATAACTGGCAGTGGATATGGCAGACTCTTCCCTACCCTGCAAGCAGCCAATGTTGCAGCCGTAGGCGGCAGCAAGCAGTTTATCAACCAGACGCCTATCAGTCAGCGCAACGGAAGAGTGTATCACTACGTTTTCCCAGATGGAAGCAAGAGTCCCGACATCACCTTCCTGCTCAACCTGACTACCCAAGACCCCAATACAGGAGTAGAGAGCAAGCTCGAAAACCAAACATATACATTCAAGCTTGATAACATCGCCCCCTTGCAGCCTGCCACATGGTATAAGGTCAACACAAAGATAAAAGGCATGACCACCAGCAGCGAGGCTTATGTGGGAACTTCAGCGAATTAAAGTAAGAAGAGACATCAGATAGATAATCAAAAGGCGACAAATGAAAAAGATATTGCAATATATATTATCAGCATCCTGCATACTGTTCTTTGCCACGGCTCAGGTCGTGGCTCAGTCGTATAAGGACTATTACGTCACGGCAGAAGCCACAGAGGAGGGCGACGGCTCATCGTGGGAGAACCCGATGAAGCTAGAAAAAGCTCTCAATGCAGCCCAAGCTGGCGATAAGATTTATGTGAAAGGATACGAGACTCT
>JBNMIE010000146.1:0-3690 GCA_050873125.1 Prevotella sp. | reverse complement strand
GCTCCTACAAGCTTCGGCGAGATTCAAAAGCACCTCGAGGCTGAGGGCTTTGAGGTGACCGGTGCTGAGTTCACCTACATCCCCAACGACCTGAAGGACGTGACTCCAGAGCAGCGCGAGACCATCGATAAGATGGTGGAGAAACTCGAGGAGTTCGATGACGTGCAGAATGTCTACACCAACATGAAACCTGAAGTGGGCGGCGAGGAGGAATAATCTCCCCGCTCCACTCAATAGGATACAAAAACCGCCCCGCACTCTTGGCTGAGTGCGGGGCGGTTTTTGTATTGTCAAGGCAAGGAAGCCGGCATTAGATGCCGAGCTTCTTGCGGATATCCTTAGGAATAGCGTTCTTGTTGACCATGAAGTCCATGGTGTTGGCGGCAATGAAGTTCTTGGTCATATACCAGATGCCCTTGTAGGCACCAGTCTCACCCCAAGAGTTCTTCACCATATAGTATTCCTTGCCGTTCTGGTCCTTGGCGATGCCGAAGATGAGCATGCCGTGGTCGTCAGTCAGTTCCCAGTTGTCGAAGCGCTGCTGGCGCATTTCCTGTGTAGGCACCACCTCGGGCACTTTGCAGCCCAGAGAGTCGATGATGCTCTGCTTCTTGGCAGGAGCCATCTTGAGCCAGCGTGCCATGTCGCTGCCGGCAAGACTCTCGGTCTTTTTGGTGTCGATCATGTAGGCGAGACCCTGGCGGGTAAATCCTTCCTCGCTTACGTCACCGCCCCATGCTATAGTGTAGCCGTTCATCACAGCGTTGTCGATGATGCGCATCATGTCCTCCATAGGCACGTTCCAAGAGAGCGGGAAGCGCCAGTTGTCCTGCACCTCCACGGCGAACGATGTCCAGAAAGGATGGTGTGCGTAGGAAGTGATGCTCACGTAGTCGTTCCAGTCCAGTCCGAGGCTGGCTGCGAAAGTCTTCGGAGTGTAGCTCTTGCCCTCATAGGTGAACTTCTCAGGACATTTGCCCAGATAGGCGTCGAGAATGCCCTGGAATCCCACCTTCCACTGTGGGGAGATCTTCTTGGCAGAGCTCTTGGCTACAGCAGCCACATAAGGCTCGAGCAGCGAGAAGAATTCATTGAAGTTGTTCAGCGAGTCGCCGTAGAGCGAGCCGGGGAAAGGCATTGCGTTCTCGGGGCAGATGCCGTAGTGCTGGATGACATAGAGAGGGTCATAGGCGGAGCCACCCTGTGAGAACTGGCAGTCGCCGTGGAAGCGCACCACCTGGATGGCACGGTCCATATAAGTCTTGTTGGCCACGAAAGACTCGCAGAGGTCGTAAGTCTTTCCGGTCTTCTTCAAAATCTCAGCCTCGAAGAAGGAGAGGGTGGAGTAGTCCCAGCACGTACCGCTGCGGTTCTGGTCCTTGATGCTTGT
Organism: Prevotella sp.; assembly: GCA_050873125.1. Lineage (GTDB taxonomy): Bacteria > Bacteroidota > Bacteroidia > Bacteroidales > Bacteroidaceae > Prevotella. Next base: position 2,300 of record JBNMIE010000146.1, on the reverse strand, counting down.
GATCTTGTTCTCCTTGACCACTGTGAACACGGGTTTGTTGCTCTTCACAGAGTCCTTTTTCTGCTCTGCGCTTGCGCCCATGCTCACGAGGGCGAGAAGAGCGATGACTAATGTTTTTTTCATTCTTTTGTTTGGTTTATTGCTTTTACTTTAAAATCCTTATTCTCTGTTTTTCGCCATGAATGCCTCCACATCCTTGGGATGATAGGGGATGCGGTCTTTGCCGAGGAATCGGCAGCCGTCCTTGGTGATGAGCACGTCGTCCTCGATGCGGATGCCGCCGAAGTCCTTATAGGTCTCGAGCAGGTCGAAGTTGATAAACTCCTTGCAGTGGCCGCTGGCCTTCCAGTCGTCGATGAGGGCAGGGATGAAATAGATGCCCGGCTCGTCGGTCACCACGAATCCCTCCTCCAGTCGGCGTCCCATGCGCAGGCAGTTGGTGCCGAATTGGTCAAGACGTGGCTGTGTCTCCGCATCGAAGCCCACATAGCGCTGGTCGAGCGACTCCATGTCGTGCACGTCCATACCCATCATGTGGCCCAGTCCGTGAGGCAGGAACATGGCGTGTGCGCCGGCTGCCACAGCCTCCTCTGTGTCGCCCTTCATCAGACCCAGCTCTTTCAGACGGTCGGTCATCAGTTTGCACACGGCAAGGTGCACGTCGAAATATTTCACACCCGGCTTTGCCACCTTCAGTGTGAAGTCATGACAAGCCTCCACGATGGAATAGATTTCTAATTGGCGCTGGGTGAACTTTCCGCTCACAGGCATCGTGCGCGTGTTGTCCGAGCAATAGTTGTTGATGGTTTCCGCTCCGGCGTCGCAGAGCACCAGTCGACCCTCCTCGAGTTTGCTCATCGAGGGATTGCCGTGCATGATCTCGCCGTGCTGGGTGTAGATGGTCGGGAAGCTCACCATGGCTCCATACGAGTTGGCAATGCCGTCCACCTGTCCACCGACGAATTTCTCCGTCACGCCAGGTTTGGTGAGGCGCATGGCGGTGGTGTGCATCTTGTATCCGATGACAGCCGCCCGCTCCAGTTCCTCTATCTCCTGAGGCTCTTTGGTAGAGCGCTGCTTCACCACAGCCTGGATGAGCGGCATCGAAGCCGACTCCTTCTGCTGGTTGGGATGAATGCCGAGCAAGTCGAATATCTGGAGCTTGATGTCGTAGCGGTAGGGGGGAAGGAAGTGGATGGTGCGCTTCTGGCGCATGGCATCATTGCAGATGGTCTTCAAGCTGCGCATAGGGGCAGTGCAACCCACACCCACAGCCTCTGCCATGTCGTGCACGTTTTCCACAGAGCCATACCACACGATGTCTTCTATGTCGATGTCGTCGCCCACGAGTGTCTCGATGTCGTTGTCAATGTCGATGACACCCACCAGACCGTCACGTTGCAGACCGAAATAGTAAAGGAAAGAGGAGTCTTGACGGAAAGGATAATAGCCGTTTGCGGGGAAATTGCAAGGCGAATCGTTGTTTCCGAAGAGAATGATGATGCCGCTCTTTACGAGCTTTTTCAGCTCAGCGCGTCGGCTTACGTAGGTCTCTTTGCTAAACATAATGAGTCAATATTACTGTTTTTGAAATTTTGATTGCAAAGTTACGCATTATTATGCAGATAATTACTAACTTTGCGGCAAATTTAACGAGTTTTTATGCAGATTGATCGTAACACAGGCCTTGTTCTTGAAGGTGGCGGCATGCGCGGTGTGTTCACCAGTGGCGTGCTCGACGGATTTATGAAACACGAGTTGTATTTCCGCTATGTTGTGGCGGTGTCGGCGGGAGCGTGCAACGGACTCTCCTACATGAGCCGGCAGCCTCGCCGTGCGCGCATCTCCAACATCGACTACCTCGCTCGCTACCAGTACATCGGTCTGCGCCATCTGGTCACCCAGGGGTGCATCTTCGACCGCGACCTGCTTTACGACAAATTCCCCAACAAACTCTTACCCTACGATTACGACACATATTTTGCCAATCCCGCCACGTTCGAGATGGTCACCACCGACTGCCAGACCGGTCGCTCCTGCTATCTCAGCGAGCACAGCGGCAATCGTCAGCGCCTGCTCGACATTGTTCGGGCGAGCAGTTCGCTGCCCTATGTGAGCAAGATTGTGTGGGTAGACGGTGTGCCGATGCTCGACGGAGGCATCATCGACAGCATCCCCGTGATGCATGCCATGGAGCAGGGCCACAGCAAGAACGTGCTCGTCTTGACCCGCAACAAAGGCTATCGCAACGATGGTCACGATCACAAGATTCCAAAGTTCATCTATAAGAAATACCCACG
>JBNMIE010000145.1:0-3810 GCA_050873125.1 Prevotella sp. | reverse complement strand
TATATATAATAAGGTATATGAACATCGCGGTGATCTTTGCTGGAGGGTCTGGTTTGCGCATGCACACCAAATCGCGCCCCAAGCAATTCCTGGAACTGAATGGAAAACCCATCATCATCTATACACTTGAACTCTTCGACAACCATCCTATGGTCGATGCCATCGTCGTGGCGTGTATCGAGCCTTGGATTCCTTTCCTCGAAAAGATGTTGCGCAAGTTCGAGATCAACAAGGTCGTGAAGATTGTTCCCGGTGGCAAGACAGGCCAGGAGTCTATCTACAATGGTCTTTGTGCCGCAGAGACCTATGCTGCAGGCAGGGCCGCCAATGTGCTCATCCATGATGGTGTACGCCCACTCATCACGGAAGAAACCATCACCGACAATATCAACAAAGTGGAAGAGTGTGGCTCTTGCGTCACTTGTGTGCCGGCAACGGAGACCTTTGTGGTCAACAAGGCAGACGGAACCATGGAAATACCTTCGAGGGCCGACTCTCTGATAGCCCGTGCCCCCCAATGCTTCCGTTTGGCTGACATCCTCAGTGCACACCGCAGGGCATTGGCGGAAGGACGCACAGACTTCATCGACTCCTGCACGATGATGAGCCATTATGGCTATAAGTTGGGCACGGTCATTGGCCCGATGGAAAATATCAAGATTACCACCCCGACAGACTTCTTCGTGTTCCGGGCAATGGTCAAGGTGCATGAGGATCAACAGATATTCGGATTTTAGAACAATAAAGAAATACAAAGATATGGAAAAGACATTGATGAAAGATCTTGCCGACTTTACGGCAAACTTTCCTTTTGTGGAAGAACTGAAAGGTAAGACCATTGTCGTGACCGGTGCGACTGGGTTGTTAGGCTCTGTGACAGTCAAGTGCCTGTTGGCGCTCAACGAGAAATATGACCTTGGATTGAGCGTTGTGGCTATTGTCCGGAATATAGGAAAAGCGCTTGAGGTGCTTGGTCCGGAGACCAAGACGCTCACCTTGCAAATGTTCGACTTCGCGTCTGAATGTCAGTTCGACACTTGTAATGCCGACTATCTGATTCATTATGCCAGCCCCACCTCTTCCAAATATTTCGTGGAGCGTCCGGTGGAAACCATGAACATCAGTTATGAGGGAACAAAGTCGGTGCTCGAATACACACGTTTCAACAAACTCAGCAGCATGGTCTATGCCTCTTCACTTGAGGTGTATGGCATTGTGACCGATGACGAGAAACCGCTCACGGAAGATATGCAGGGCTATATCAATCCTTCCGATATCCGCAGCAGTTATCCGATGGCCAAGCGTGCGGCAGAATGCCTTTGCAGTTCCTATGCCTCAGAGTATGGAGTGCCGGTGAAGATTGCTCGCTTTGCCCAGACTTTCGGCGCGGGAGTGGCACCGGAGGACACTCGCGTTTTCGCACATTTCGCCCGCAGCATCATCAAGGGCGAGAACATCGAGCTCAATACCAAGGGCGAACTTTGCCGTTGCTATTGCTACACGATGGATGCCGTGATGGGCGTGTTCTATGTGCTGTTTAAGGGTAAGGACGGCGAAGCCTACAATGTAGCGAACGCCTCCACCTATATTTCTGTGGCGGATATGGCGAAGAAGTTGTGCGAGGACTTCAATCCCAACTTGAAAGTGGTGTTCAACTTGAAAGAGGGTATGGGATTCTCTCCCGTCACCCATCTCCGCATGTCCGCCGAGAAGGTTGAGGCTTTGGGATGGAAACCTCAGTATAACTTGAAGAAGATGTTTGAGCGGCTCATCGAGTCGATGAAAGACTAAGGCGATGGCTTCTTTGTTGAGAAGAATATCCGATACACTATTCCACGTGTTCGAACGACGAGACTTGTCGCCGTTCGAACACGTGCCGTCTCACGCCTTGCCCATCTATGGCGTTTACCATGTGTTTTGCGATGTCGGTTGGGAACGGATTGTGGAACGGCAGCTTGGAGAGCTGAAGAACAGTGGATTGTTGGACGCATCGTCCAAACTCTATGTCAGCATGATTGTCAAGAACAATCAGGATGTGGAGAAGTTGAGGCAAATGGTCAATGACGAGAAACTGGAAATCATAGCCTGCGGAAACGATCCAACACGCTATGAGTATCCCGCTCTTGAATATGTGCGGGAACTCTCGGAACGCGAAGACTGTCTGGTCTATTATTTCCATACCAAGGGCATCTCCTATCAGACGATGGACAGCACCGACAGACAGTTCTTGTCTTTCAAACGGAAGATTGTGTCGTGGTGTGAACTGATGGAGTATTTCTGTTTCGACAAATGGCAGGTGGCGGTCAATGTACTGAGTGATGGGTATGACACTTACGGTTGCTACCGGTGGCCTCCGAAAAACTATACGATGTATTCCGGCTCGTTTTGGTGGGCACGCTCTGCTTATATACGCACCTTGCCGTCATTCGACAAGCAGTTGATCGCCACAGACCGCTTCTATAGTGAGGTGTGGCTCTACCAGCATCCACATCACGATTTCTCGGCATTCGATACCGTGGCTGACCTTTATTTTGTCAATATACCTCGCTCTATCTATGCGGATGGCACTCCTCGGAAACTGGATGTCATACGCTTTGTGGCGGTGTATAATTGGCGGAAATTTCTGAAACACGCTTTCGGTTACAGCTACAAGAAACATTGCCAGAGGAAGTTCCAAAAGATGAAGAAACAGATATAACTCTGTTAATAATCTATAAATGTTACAACGTGAAAGGACGCAAACTTACTGATGTATATAAAAATGTGTACCTTTGCAGTCCGATTATTTAGGGAACTCTTAGAACCCCTGGAAAGATGTGTTAATAGTCAGCCTTTTGGCCGAGGCGACGGTTAGTGAATCAGATTTCCAAAATAAACGTTTTTTAGTAGTATAATAATTTTTAAAAATTAAAATGAACACTTTAAGTTACAAGACTATTTCCGTTAACAAGGAAACAGCTAAGAAAGAGTGGGTCGTAATCGACGCCAGCGATCAGATTGTAGGTCGTCTTTGCTCTAAGGTAGCCAAGCTGCTCCGCGGAAAGTACAAGCCAACATTCACTCCTCACGTAGACTGTGGAGACAACGTAATCATTATCAATGCCGCTAAGGTGGTGTTCTCTGGCAAGAAGGAGACAGATAAGGTTTACACACGTTATACTGGTTATCCAGGCGGTCAGCGCTTCAACACTCCTGCAGAGCTTCGCAAGCGCAAGGACGGAATTGACAAGATCCTTCGTCACGCTGTGAAGGGTATGCTGCCAAAGGGTCCTCTCGGTCGCAGCTTGCTCGACAACCTCTACATTTTCGATGGTACAGAGCACAACATGGAGGCTCAGAAGCCAAAGGCAATTGACATTAATCAGTATAAATAATAAGTAAAGATGGAAGTAATCAATGCAATCGGTCGCCGCAAGAGCGCTGTCGCTCGTGTATATCTTTCAGAAGGCACCGGCAAAATCACTATAAACAAGAAGGACATTACTGAGTATTTCCCATCTGCAATTCTGCAGTATGTGGTAAAGCAGCCACTGTTGGCTCTTGAGTCTGTAGAGAAATATGACATCAAGGCTAACCTCGATGGTGGTGGCTTCACAGGCCAGAGCCAGGCTCTTCGTCTTGCAATCGCCCGCGCACTCATTAAGGTGAACGCAGAAGACAAGAAGGCTCTCAAGGACGCAGGCTTCCTCACACGCGATTCTCGTGCTGTTGAGCGTAAGAAGCCAGGTCAGCCCAAGGCTCGTCGTCGCTTCCAGTTCAGTAAGCGTTAATATACTGAACCGTTTAGCATCTAAACCCATAAGACTTGCC
>JBNMIE010000144.1:0-3875 GCA_050873125.1 Prevotella sp. | reverse complement strand
TTTGTTTCTTTATATTATATAAATGATTGATAATAAATGGAATATGTCTGTTTGCCAATTCAAAGTCGGATAATAATAGGTGCGTTACAAGGTGTGTTACAAACGCCGTTTTCCCTCTGATCAAGTTGAATTTACCCCACGCAAAAAATGTAAAAAGGCGGATTTTGGCGGTTAATAGTTGTAAATTCGTGCGAGTAGCATGTTTTTTACTACAGCAGTTTTTGAGAAAACTCACATGTTCTGCCCCAAAACAATCATGTGAAAGACGAAAACGCGCAAGATTTCCCGATGACCGTAAAAATCGTAACCGTTAAATGTTAATACATTGTTAAATAATGGTCGTAAGGCACAAAAGCGCCCCCTTGTCGGGGCCGGGAAGGTAGTGCTCAATGAAAGGGGTTCTGCTCTCGATAAGGGAATGTTTGCAAGGTCACGTCCTATGGAAACAAAAGAATGTAAGCAAGATATCTATTTAATCGTAACTGTCCTGCATTTTGCTTTTGTCAGACGTCTGCATGCGGAAGGTTGTGCGGAATCAAAGTGTCGGGACTGGCGTGCGAGGGGCGGATTTACGGCGATAAATTTCTTGGTCTCAGGTATTTTTTGTACCTTTGCATTTGTAAAGATGCGCCATCAGATTGACCCGCTTCAGTGACGCCATGCGGCGGACCGGCGGGCGGCGCGGAAGAAACACACACAGAAACAAGAAAACATGAATCAAGACAACAGCAAGTTCCGCTGCGCCCTGTTCGATCTCGACGGCGTGGTGTTCGACACCGAGTCGCAATATTCCGTCTTCTGGGGAGGCGTGTTCCGCAAGTACTATCCCGGAACGGAGGGACTCGAACAAAAGATAAAAGGGCAGACGCTCGTACAGATCTACGACGGCTATTTCAAGGATGACAAGGAACGGCAGGATGACATCACTCGGGGGCTCAACGACTTCGAGCAGCACATGGACTTCCCGTTCATCCCCGGCTTTGAACGCTTCGTCGCCGACCTGCGCCAGCACGGCGTGAAGACGGCGGTGGTGACCAGTTCCAACCGCAAGAAGATGGAGGCGGTATACCGTCGTCACAAGAACTTGGACGAACTCTTCGACGCCATCCTCACCAGCGAGGACTTCGAGCGCAGCAAACCCGCCCCCGACTGCTATCTGAAGGGCGCACAACGCTTTGGCATGCAGCGGGATGAGTGCGTGGTGTTCGAAGACAGCTTCAACGGACTCAAGTCGGGCAGGGCAGCCGAAATGTTTGTGGTGGGACTCGCCACTACCAACCCCGCCGACGCCATCGCCCCCTATGCCGACTGCGTGGTGGACGACTTCCGCGGACTGGACTACGGCAAGATATGTGAACTGAAAGAAAAACATTAAGATATTATGGCAGGTTATTTAGTGACCGACACGCGCAAGATCACCGCGTGCCGACTGAAAGAAATGAAAGCACAGCAGGAGAAAATCTCCATGCTCACATCCTATGACTACACCACCGCCGGCATCGTCGACAAGGCGGGTGTGGACGCTATCCTCATCGGCGACTCCGCCTCCAACGTGATGGCGGGCAACAGCACTACGGTGCCCATCACTGTCGACGAGATGATCTATCACTGCCGCTCGGTGGTGAGAGCCGTCAGCCGCGCCTTCGTGGTGTGCGACATGCCGTTCGGCAGTTATCAGGTGTCGCGCGAGGACGCCATGCGCAACGCCGTGCGCATGATGAAAGAGGGCGGTCCCGACGCCCTGAAGCTCGAGGGCGGTGTGGAGATAGCCGACACCGTGAGAAGCATGGTGGCTGCGGGCATCCCCGTGATAGGCCACCTCGGCTTGACACCCCAGAGCATCCATAAGTTTGGCGGCTACGGACTGCGCGCCAAGGAAGAGGCTGAGGCCAGCAAGCTGCTCTCCGACGCCAAGGCACTCGACGAGGCTGGCGCCTGCGCCATCGTGCTCGAGAAGATTCCCGCAGCCCTCGCCGCGAAGGTGACCGCGGAGGTCAGCTGTCCCACCATCGGCATCGGCGCCGGCGGACAGTGTGACGGACAGGTGCTTGTGGTCGACGACATGCTCGGCATGTCCACCTGCTTCAAGCCCAAGTTCCTCCGCCAATATGCCGACCTCAACACGGTGATGACCGACGCCATCGGGCGCTACGTGTCCGACGTGAAGAGTTCGGATTTCCCCAACGAGAAGGAGTCTTACTAAGCGTTCGGGCCTATGTACACACAGAATACCCCCATCCACGTCAGTCTGTGGCACCGCGGCTTCTGGCTTCTCGCCATCGCCAACATGCTGCTCTCCATGTCGGTATACATGTTCATTCCCGTCATGCCCCTGTGGCTGATGAACCGGCTGGGCATGGATCCGCTTTCCGTCGGCGTGGCGATGGGTGTCTATGGTGTGGGCGTGTTCCTGTTGGGTGGCTTCTGCTCCTATCTGATTCAGCGCTACCGCCGCAACCGGGTGTGCATCTGGTCGGTCATCGGCATGATGGTGTGCCTGGCGCTGCTGTGGGTGGTGACGGATGTGGTGCCGTGCTGCAAGCCGTGGATGGTCTACGTGCTGCGCCTGTGCGTCGGCGCCCTGTTCGGCTTGGCCGACATGGTGCTCGCCAGCACCCTCATCATCGACCAGTGTGAGTCATTCCAGCGCACGGAGGCCAACTATGCCGCCTCGTGGTTCCGTCGTTTCGCCCTGTCGCTCGGTCCCGTGCTGAGCATCTACTGCTACCACGTCTACGGCTTCAGTCGCGTGCTTCTGCTGTCGGGCATAACAGCCTTGGTGTCAATCATCTTGATACGCATCGTGAAGTTTCCCTTCAAGGCTCCCGACGAGACGATGACGGTGGTCAGCCTCGACCGATTCTTCCTGCCCCAGGCGTTCCCCCTGTTCTTGAACCTGCTGATGGTCTCGACCCTCTTCGGCATGATTGTGTCGATGGAGTGGACGGAGCATTTCTACGGCATGATGATGGCGGGATTCCTGTTGGCGCTGCTCGCGCAGAAGTTCGTGTTCGTCAACGCCGAACTGCGGAGCGAGACTGTGGTGGGACTCTTCAGCCTCGCCGTGGCACTGGTGCTGATGCTGACGCAGACGGCCGCCATGGTGCGCTATGTGAGTCCGGCGTTTGTCGGGTTCGGTGTGGGGCTGATCGGGTCGCGCTTCCTGCTGTTCTTCATCAAGCTGAGCGACCACTGCCAGCGCGGCACCTCGCAGAGCACCTTCTTCCTCTGTTGGGAGTTGGGCATGTCGCTGGGGCTGTTCGTGGGCTACGGACTGCTGTGGCACCAGCCTCACCGCCTGCTGCTCGCCGGACTGGGCATCGTCGCCGTGGCGCTCCTGGTCTACCATCTCTTTACGCATAAATGGTATTTAAAAAATAAAAACAGATAAACGTATTACGTATGAAAAAGTTATTCATGCCTTTCGTCTTCCTGCTCGTGTCCCTGACGACCTTCGCCCAGGGCTACTACACGCGCTATTACGGAGACAAGAAACTGGTGGCCGAGGCCAACAAGTGGATGAAGAGTGGGGCATGGCGCAACGGATTCACCGCCGCCTCGCCCGACGCAAGTGTCAACGCCGTGGACTTCTATCTGCAGTATCAGAAGAATCCCGAGCAGTGGACAGCCCTGTTCAAGTGGCTCTCGACGGCCGACCTGCTCAACATCCCCAAGGGCAAGCATCCCATCGAGGGCACACAGCTGGTGGTCAGCGTGGAGGACAGCGAGAACGGTCCGCTGGAGAAGCGCCGCTCGGAGAGCCATTTCCACCACATCGACTTCCAGTATTGCGTGAAGGGAGTGGAGCGCTTCGGCATCATCGACCACTACACGAGCAAGCCCAACGTCAAGTATCGCCCCGACGTGATCCACTA
>JBNMIE010000143.1:0-3884 GCA_050873125.1 Prevotella sp. | reverse complement strand
AGGTTCACCTCGTATGCTGCCTCATACTGCTCATCGTTCAGGTTCAGCTCGTAAGCCATCTTGTCGGTCAGGAAGAGTGCTCTGTCCCTTGCCTGCTCGTAGCTCATCGCCATTGTGGATAATGCCACGGTGAGAAGCAATGCCATTGATAATATAAACCTTTTCATGATCATTGTGCTTTATGTTCGTAATGTTCTTTTCTCTGGTGCAAAGAAACAACAATTCCCGGTGCTGCCAAAGGGTTTTTCCCTAAAGTGGGAGGGAAAATCCCTATAAGTGTTTTCTCTTTTTTGAAGTGTTAGTTTATTGTTGTACTTTTGCGGTCTCCTTGTTTACTCGTATCTTGCCTGCTTTTCAACTAACAGAGCAAGTTGAAAACTTGCGGAATATATAATATAAGGTGTATGGCAACAGTGAATGAAACCAAATGGCTGGCCAAGTATCAGCAGCTAAAGGACTATGTGGAGCAGTATCATCAGCTGCCCGACAAGAAGAAGGTGGAGAACCGGGGACTGCTCAACTGGTGGAAATACAACAAGAAACTGGCCAAGCTGGGCAAACTCTCTGAAGAGAAGCTCCAGATGCTACAGGAATTGTCTGACAGTAGGATAATAAAATCTGACAAAAAGGCATTATTTTTGTAAATATTATGTACATAATGTCATGCGTTTGTCATATATTTGTATATATTTCCGCTTGTTTTATGTCAATTTACTAACAGCAAATATATGCTTTCTTTGATTGATATCAATAAAAAGCGTATGAAACGACTATATCCCCTCTATTTGTTGTGTGCGAACACAAAAGGCATTAACTTTGCAACTGAAAAGATAAAGATATAGATAAAAGCTGCAATGAGAGCAGCAGGTAAAAAGATTGTTTAACGATAACTAAAAAGAGAAAGGAAATTGATTATGTTGACATTTATGTTAGTAACAGCATGTGTAGTAGCTTTTGCAGTATTGGCAAGTGTTGGAATGAACATCGGTATGAAGCTCTACAAGTAAATTTTCTGAAGTATTTGAATTTTAGAAAGTATTAGAGAGAATCAGTTTATTTGTATACCCGCTCGTATGAGAGGGTGTAACCGGAGCGGTTGAATGGCGACTTCCATGTCGTTGTTCAACCGCTTTTAGTTGTTTTGGTCCGCAGATTTAGACAAGAACCTGGATAACCCCAAGTTGGATAATTTTTCTGCCGACATCAGCCCCCACCTGGCCTCCCCCGAAGGGGAGGGACAGATACCTTTGGCTGTTGATTGTTGTTGTAATAAGCAAATTTAAACCCACCAATTTTTCGTAAAGTTGACCCACCAGCTTATTTTTCCCTATTATTACTGTTTTTCTTATCAAAAATAGTGTGTCTGTTCTCCATTCTGTAGCTGTTCCCTTTTAAGTTTATCACCTCACATTTGTACAGCAGACGGTCCAGCAAAGCTGACGCTATCACTTCATCATCAAGCGTCTGCGCCCACTCTGTCGGGGACTTGTTCGTAGTTATGATTACGGACGTGCATTCATGCATGGTGTTGATGAGATTGAAGAAGCCGGCGGCATCTTCCTTGTTCATGGGGAAGAGCATGATGTCGTCTATCGCCACGAGATCTGCCTTTGCAATCCTGTTGTAGCTGGCCATTGCCGTCGGCGAGATGGACTTCATCTTGATGATGGTGACAAGTTCTTCCATGGTCATCATGTAGGCCTTCCTGCCGTTCTTTACGGCCTCATATACAAGACCGCCTGCAATAAACGTCTTGCCCGTACCGCTGGGTCCCATCAATATGATGTTGTAGGCCTGGTCCAGCCAGTCGAGTTCTCTGAGTTCCTTCATTTCCTGTCTGTTTATGCCTGTGGAGTAGTTGAAGTCAAATTCGTCAAGATCATGGCGTGAGGGCAGGTGTGCAAGGGCGAGGCGGCGTTTCTGTTCACGTTCCATACGCCCGTTTACTTCATTCCTCAGCACCTGCGCAAGGAACTCCGCATACGTGGGCTTTTCTATCTGTGCCCGGCAGATGGTCCTGTCCAGGTCCACCCTGACATAATGCAGCCTGAGCTGTGTGGCGCAGTCTATTATTGTCTGTTTCTCGTTCATACGTCAAAATATTGTTCAAATGATGTTATTGATGTACGGTTGGGGCATATGTCGTTCACATTCTGTGGGGAATGGAGGTTCTTGGAGGCTGCCGGCAGTGCAGACACATCGTGGCTGATACGTATGCTTTCCGAGGCTTCCATAAACATGCGGGCGTTATAGGCCTTGCTTGCGATACATCTGACAAGGGCTTCCTGGAGGACACCTGGCTTATAGGCGTACATCTGGCTTATGATATAGCTGAGGTTCTTGCTGTAATAGCGGGGCTTGCCTTGATAGATGCCTGCAAGGAAGATGTCAAGAACCTCCGTATCTCCTATATATCCATGTATTTTCTGCTCCTTCTCCGTAATGCCTTCACCGCGTATTGTCCTGTGGGACGGATCCTGTATGAGTGCGCCCCTGACCTCGGAGAGGTGATGTATGGCAAGTGTCTTTCCGGTCTCCTTGCTGTAGATGTGCAGGCGGCCTTCCAGTTCTTCAACCAGGACTCTTGTACCGGCATTCCTGTACGTGCCGCTGGGGACCGTGTAGTAGCAGCAATGGTAGCTTATGGTGTTGTCCTTGCGCACGTTGTACTCCCGCATTTCCTGCCTGGGAGGATTCGGCGTCCCGTAATAGGGCTGCAGGAACGCCCTTTCTTCCCCGAACACCTCGGAGGGGATGCGGTATATGCCATGGTGCATGGAGCCGTTGCCGGTACGTTCAAGCCATGAGAGGCATTCCTCATTGAGCTTGTCTATGCCTGCAAACTCACGGCCACGCAGGAAATTGTATTTCACATACTTGACCACATTCTCCACCTTGCCCTTGCTCTCCGGGTCGGACTTGCGGCAGAAGACCGTCTCGAAGTGCTGCTGGCTGACAAAGGCACGGAAGCCGTTGGTCAGTATCAGGTCACCCATGTTCTCGTCATGCAACAACACCTTGTCCTGGTCGTAGAGCAGCTTCCTGGGACGGCCGCCATAGTATTCAAACGCCAGCTCATGGGCATATACCGCATTGGCTGTATTGAATGGAGTAGGACTGAAATGCACGAATTTGTAGCGTGAACGGCTCAATACCATTACAAAGAAGTACACTTTCAGGTGTCTTCCGTCCGTGCGCTTCATCCAGTATTCGCCAAAATCCACCTGTGCATACTCGCCAAAGGGAAGTTCCGGAAGCTTCTCGTAGGGACGGGGAGGCTTGTCGAATTTCGGGATGCCATGCTTGGCACGCAGGTGTACTACATAATTGAAGATGGTCTTGCTGCAGACATCCTTCAGATTGTCACCGTAACGTTCTTTCAGGTGGTCTTCTATCTGCTTGCTGGAATAGCTCGGGCAGGACCGGAGTTCATCAACGATGAAGCCTTCATACTCGTCAAGCTTGCGGTTATAACTGCGCCTGTAGGCGTCACTCGACACAAATTCAGATTCGGACATGCGTACATAGCTGCTCACACGATGTCGGTCTATGCCAAGATTGCGAGAAATCTGGCTGAAGTTCTGTCCTTTTGAAAATAATTCATTAACTTTGTACCACATTATTAATTTCTTTGCGGAGTTGATAGTGGGAGAAGTGTTCATTTTTGTTTTATTTTTTGTTTCAACTACAAAATTAATGAATGCTTCTCTATTTTTTCCACATTTGCACTCCTTGTTTATAGTATTTTTCGTTGGTGGTTTAACTTTACGAAATTTTGGTGGTGCAAAGTTACGTATTACAGCAGTATATAAAAATACATAAAACGGTCTAATGACGGATTTGGGCTAAAATTGGGCACGATGCTTGCCCAACATGGGTAACGT
>JBNMIE010000142.1:0-3890 GCA_050873125.1 Prevotella sp. | reverse complement strand
GGAGTGGGCAGTGGTTTGCCACCGTCGAAGAGGAAGGAAATGTTGCCGTTGTTCTCCGCAATCTCCGTGATGGGCTTGTTGAGAATGCTGACTTGTGTCGTTCCCTTTTTGCCGGGATAAGGATCACCGTCAAGCGACCAGACAAAAGAACTCTTACCATCCAAACTCCCGTCGGCGGGGACGATGGTCATGCGCTGTACACTGGTGGAATTCACGGCGTTCTCGGCCCAGGCATTCTTGTCAAATCTCACGTGCAGAATCATCATGCCATGCCCGTATCCATATTTGTCGAATCCGTCCAACTGTCTGTTCTCCAACAGATAATAGTCGTTTGCGTTGCTGCTGTTCTTCTTGATGATATAAGCCTCGGGATTGTTGAGGAGCGGTTTCATGTTCTTGACCGTTGTCGGGTCGGTCAGCTCAGTGGGGGTGAGCCATCCGCAATACATGCGCTCATAGCTCGTGTAGGTCCATGGCGACTCGCCGCATCCATTCGGTCCGTTATACGAACCATAGTCCATCAGACTCCACACATCCATGCCGAAACGACCACTGTTGGAAGTGTCATAGAAGTCGGGGATGCCCATACAGTGGCTGAACTCATGGCAGGCTGTGCCCACACCGTTAATCTTGCTGCCGCTTTTGCCGCTCAATTCGCAGGAGGTGGCATAGGTGTCGACAGTCACGCCGTCCGCCTGGATGGCGCCGTCTCCGTCACCCTCGGTCTTGCAACCCGAGAGAGACGACTCGTGGGGCCAGATGGTGTTCGCCGGGGCATCGGACGACTCTCCATAGCCGGCATAGATGACATATATCTGGTCTACCTCTCCGTCGCCGTCCCAGTCATATTGGCTGAAGTCCACTTCCTTGTCCGCCTGTTTCACGGCTTCCGCGATCATCTCTCCTGGATGCAGGTCATATCCGTTCGAGCCGTTCTGTCCGTAGTAGGCCATGTTGTGGTTCATCGTGTAGGGGCCCACCACGTCGAAGGTGAGGTCCAGCTTCCCGTAACTGCTGCTGTAGAAATAGTCGTGCACCGAACCAGACATGCCTTGATGGTTGTAACCCACTTGGTTGAAATAGTCGTTGAATTCTGCCTGAGAGTTGATCATCGCCTTGTCGGCGAAGTTCACCAGGATGACGATGCCTTTCTTTTTGCCGCTGATGGGGTTGGAGGTGGAGCCCATGGGCGATCTGAGCGGCGCTTGCCGGCGCATCATCCGTCGCTTGTTGCTGGCGGTGCGGCGTTGGTTGGCACGTTGTATGGCTGCTTGTTGCAGGGGTACGCAGGTCCCGTCTGCCTGTTGCACATAGCGTGTCCCGTCCGCCGTCACATAGTAGTGCAGATATTCGTCGCCCGAGAAGGTGGCTGTCACTTGGCTGCCGTCTGCCAGGGTGATGGTGCGCTTGACGTGCTTGGCAGGAATAGCCATGGCTGTCCATGCCATGGCTATTGCGAGGATTGATAGGATTGTTTTTTCATATATGTTGTCACTTGTAATTTCTTATTTCATCACCTTGAAGGCGTGTCCGCCCTGCTTGATGATGACCGTTCCTTTCGCCTCGCCTGCGTTGTTGATGCGGCGGCCGCTGAGGTCATACATCGTGTAGGGCTGCGACAGGTCGAGACCGTTCAGGGTCGGGGTGCTGATGCCTGTGGCGCTCTTCACACCCTTCACGGCGATGTCGCCGACCTCCCACGTTCCAGCCACGCTGGTGGTGCTGGTGTAGTGGAAGGCTACTTTTATCTTCTTGCCGGCAAACTGGCTGAGGTCGATGTCGCCAGAAGAGACGTAAGTCCAGTTCTTGCCTGCCGGCCAGTTGATGCCGCTGAGTTTTGTCACCTTGCCGTCGCAGCGCACTTCAACACTCAAGCGGGCTGTCGGATTGGTGTCGTAGTTGAGGGCATGGTTAAACTGCATGGTGACCGTTTGGTAACCGCTGAGGTCCATTTCGGGTGTCACCACACATCCCTCCGATGCAGTGTTTGTCTTGGAAGAGGAGATAAATCCACTGCCTTTCCATCCGTATTTCACGTCACGGATCCACACCTTATAGGTGTCGCTCGGATTCTTCGTCAACTCCAGTGTGCAGTTGCCATCCGACGACTTGTAGTTGACTGTATAGATGGTCTCTTCCTCGTCGCCGGGCTGTGGTGTGTCGGGGGCAGTAGATCCGCTGCCGTTGATATATTTCTCCGAGGTGATGGTCTTGGCGGGGTCGAAGGCATAGTTCACACTGTCGCCCCAGATATATTCCATCAGGTTGGGGAAGTCGATGAACGGGTTGCGGTTGCCTTGAATCTTGTACACGGCATTGTTGCGCTTCACCTCAATCTCGTTCACGTGGTCTTCTTTCGCCCATTTGATGTAAAGCTCATAAGCCCACTTCTTGAGAGTGGGGTAGTCGCCCTGCGTGAGAGAATTCTTTGCCGCATTGTCCGACCATGTATAGTCTTGATAGGCTGTAGCCATATACATGTAGCCGCGTGCGAAGTCGCCTTCCCATTCTTTGCTGGGTTGCCAAACTTTGAATCCCTCGCTGCCGTTGCCGACCTTGATGCAACCGTTGTCGTATGATGGTGTTCCGGTCACGACTCCCATGCCGTAGTTGCTCTTAGACGAATTGGCTTTTGCGTCACTTGGCATGAGGTTGAACAGGTCCATGTAGGCTTGCCTTTTGCTGCCGCCCCACCAGCTCTTGGGAAAAGAGTGCTCAATGTTCATGCCTCCGGCCACATCGCCTTGCCTGCCGAATTTCACCCTGTTGTTGGAATAGCGGTCAATCACATAGCCGTTGTCGTTGTCGGTAGTGTAGAAGCCGTACCAAGTGTGTCCGTTACCGTCTCCGTAGTCCAGCACCTTTGCCGTTTTGATGATATTGTGAACGGCAGTTTTCAGTTCCGCCCCTTTCTTGCCCTTCAGACTGTCGTAATAGCCTTGAGGGATTTGTGCCGATGCCGCCAGAGCGACAAACAAGAGCATCCAAGTAGTTTTCAGTTTTCTTGTGTTCATTGTATAGAAATTTTTTATGATTCATGGTGGAAACAGCGCGCCCGGTCTCCAAGAAAGTTTTCCTTCAAATTGCCGAGTGCCGCCTATTTTTTGCAAAATTAGGAAAAATAGGAATAGCATCCAAGTGATTGCCCCGAATATTCACCATAATGAAATGTTTTCTTTTTTATCTGTCATTTTGCCACCTTCTGTATTCTTGAATTGATAGTCAGCGCGTTACGGGTTGCAGATGTATGGTGGCAGATTCTTCATCTGCCACCTATGACTTCATTCCATTTTCTCCTAAACAAAAAGAGTTCAGATTTGCTTTTGGTGTCTGAACTTTTAGTTCAAGCCCCTTGAACCATTAGTTCCAAGCCGATTAACCGATTTTGAACTTGTCTTGAACTTCAGTTGATGGAGTAAGATGGCGGATGAAGTAGGGCGGTGGTAGTTGGTGGCAAATGGGTGACAGATAAAATAGGTATCTGCCACCCGTAATTCATTGAATACCAATTCTATAAGTGTAAAAGGTGGCAAAATGACAAATAAAACGTGAAAACAAAAACTATATAGGCGGGAAACGGCATCAATTTTGATTCTCTTTGAATTCAGAAGCAGTCCTCACACTTATTGCGTAGAAATCTTGACAAAACAAAAGGTGATAGGGGATAGGCCTCTATATATTATATAATAAGGTGGTAAATTCAAGCTGTCCTCTTGTTTACCCGCAAATATGCAAATAAACGTTAAATACATAACATTTCTCATAGGAATATTTGGAGTGTAAGGATAAAAGTGATACCTTTGCATCCGCTTTTGAGAAACAAGCTTAGGAGCGAATAAAGAAAGAGTTCTTTGAAAAGATTTACATAAACAGAGAAGTAGTACAAGAAG
>JBNMIE010000141.1:0-3933 GCA_050873125.1 Prevotella sp. | reverse complement strand
GGATAACGTACTGAGCACCTGTACTCTTTACCATCTCAGCTGAAACTTCACCTGTGAAAGCACCCTTAGCCCTGTCTGCGCAGTTCTCTGCACCGAGACCTACAACCTCAGAATCCAAAACCTGAGCTACAGAAGCCAAGTGGATGAAAGGAGTGCAGATGATAACGCCACAGTTTGGTTTGTCTGCTACCAAAGCCTCGTTGATTTCCTTAGCGAGAGCTACACCGTCCTGCAGGTTCATGTTCATTTTCCAGTTACCTGCTACAATTTTCTTTCTCATTTTTCTTTTCTTTTTTAAAGTTGATAATATTCTGTTTGAATTCTCTTTCTTTCTGATCCATGCTCCCCAAGCCCAGAGTCGGTCGGCAATGGTGAGCAAGATGAGGGGCAGCACAAACCAACCAATGATGGTGGCTATCTTCTTGGCTGCACTTACTTGTGGCATCTTGCCTATCTCGGCTTGCTCCAGCGGTTTGCCTGATAAGTCGGCTACGTTGGGCAGGTCGTTGTGGCTCCATTTCTGTATGATGGTGCCGTCTTTGAGTAATAGAAGCCCTGGATTGCTGCGTATCACCGTCTTTAGTGTTGTCTCGTCGGTGATGCAGAATGGATACTCGGCTCCCGTGATGTCTTGCCAGTGCTTGATGGCTTTGTCGCCGCTTGCCGTGAGGCAGAGGAAGCGGTAGCCATGGTCGTTGGCATACTCGTATATCTCGTCGATATTGCCAAAGTTGCTGTCATCAGCAAACTCCAGATGGGGCGATACCAGAAGGAATGTATATCCCTTGTCGTGTATCACCTCTTGGGTGATGTCCTCTCCAGTCTTGGTGTCTTCTATGCTGAAGTCGTGGATGGGGGGCACGTAGCCTTCCTCTGTCTGCACCGTCTTGCTATCGATGAACGTCCAGGTGGAGTCTGGATAGTTGTCGAGCGTGAACTCTTTTCTCTCTCCATTCTTCTCCAGAATAAAGGTGGTGTCAAACTTGGGCTGCTTGGCTCCCTTTGGTATCTCCATGCCTTTGGCTATGTTGGTGCCTACGTGATAGGGGCGGAAGTCGAACTGGGGTAGATACCACAAGCTCCACAGGCTCATCACGATGGAGTAGAGGAATGTATAGTTGATTACAATCCACTGAGTCTGCTTGGATATCAGTCTTGGCATCTCCAAAGGCTTGCGCCACAACAAAATGGCGATGGCTAGCAGGATGATGTTCTTGCCAAAAGTCTCTCCATTGGTCAAGACGATGGCATCACCAAAGCATCCGCAGTCTTTCACTGGGTCGGCTATGACTATCCATAGCGTTATCAGCGCCATCAGGCTCATAACTGCCAATGTTATCTTGCTCACCAGTCTTCTGCGGATGGCGAAGAGCAAGAAGATGCCAATGGCAAACTCGCAGGTGGATAACAAGATCGACATCACCAGTGTGCTCCATGATGGGAACATCCAGTCTATGTGTAGAGCCTCCAGGTAGTCGGTTATCTTGTACTGGGTGCCCAGTGGATCCATCGCCTTGACGAATCCAGAGAAGATGAAGGTTACTGCCATAAGCAGTCTACCTACGTTTACCGCTACCTTGGTTATCATTCTGCTTGCTTTCACGTCTTTTTAGCCCTCTATTACCTTATTATATATACAGTTTATTCTTCCTCTTCCTGTTCTTTCAGCTTGATGGCACCAAACACGGCATAATTGATGATGTCCATGTAGTTGGCATCGATGCCTTCCGATACGAGGGTAGCTCCCTGGATGTCTTCGATTTCCTTCACGCGCTGTATCTTGGTGAGAATGAAGTCGGTATAGCTGCTCACTCTCATAGAACGCCATGCCTCGTCGTAGTCATGGTTCTTCTTGAGCATCAGCTCCAGTGCCTCTTTGGCATGTTGGTCATAGAGCTTCATCGCCTCTTCGGCAGTCATGTCCACTTCATCCACAAAACCCTTTTCGAGCTGGATGAGTCCCACGATGCCATAGTTGATGAGGGCGATAAATTCTGGACGTATGCCTTCGCCTACCAGAGATTCCTTCTTGATTTCAAGCGAGCGGATGCGCTTCGCCTTGATATAGAGTTGGTCGGTGAGGGAAGATGGGCGCAAGATTCTCCAAGAGGCTCCATAATCGTGAAGCTTCTTCTCAAACAATGCCCTACATTCTGCCATCACAACCTTAAACTGCTGTTCTGTTTTTAATAAATCTACCATAATATTTTCGAAAATCGCTGCAAATTTACGCATTATTTATGAAATAGCCAAATATTTATTTTGTTATTCACGTTTTTTGCAGTAACTTTGCACCCCGAAAATAAAAAGACATGAGAAATTTGACCAATGCCGAACTGGCACAAATACTAGATAAGGATATTTTTCACATGATTTCAGAGGCAGCCGATTCGCTGTCTGTGGAATGCTATGTGGTAGGTGGATATGTGCGAGATCTCTTTCTCGAAAGACCTTCTAATGATATAGATGTCGTTGTAGTAGGCAGCGGCATCGAGGTGGCTTCTACCCTCAAAAAAATGTTGGGCAAGAAGGCACACCTCTCTGTATTCCGTAATTTCGGAACAGCTCAGGTGAAGTACAAGGACACTGAAGTGGAGTTTGTGGGTGCTCGCAAGGAGAGCTATCAGCATGATTCGCGCAAGCCTATCGTGGAGGATGGTACCTTGGAGGATGACCAGAACCGCCGTGATTTTACCATCAATGCCTTGGCAGTATGCCTGAATAAGGACCGCTTTGGCGAACTCGTCGACCCATTTGATGGAGTATACGATATGGAGGATGGTATCATTGCCACACCTCTGGATCCAGATGTTACCTTTTCCGATGACCCGCTGCGCATGATGCGCTGTGTGCGTTTTGCCACTCAACTCAATTTCCAGATAGAGGATGTAACCTACGAGGCTCTTTCACGTAATGCCGACCGACTGAAGATTATCAGTGGTGAGCGCATTGCTGATGAGATGAATAAGATTATGCTCTCCAAGCACCCAAGCACAGGTTTCTATTATCTGAAAGATACAGGACTCTTGCAGCTCATTCTGCCAGAGCTCTGCGCCATGGATGTGGTGGAAACTCGCAATGGCAGGGCTCATAAGAACAATTATGAGCATACGATGGAGGTACTGGAAAATGTATGTAAGAATTCCGATAATCTTTGGCTTCGCTGGGCAGCCCTCTTCCATGATATTGGTAAGCCAAGAAGCAAGCGTTGGGACAATAATATCGGATGGACTTTCCATAGCCACAACATCATAGGAGCCAAGATGATTCCTGGCATTTTCCGCAGAATGAAGTTGCCGATGGATGCCAAGATGAAGTATGTGCAGAAGTTGGTGGAACTCCATATGCGCCCTATTGTGATAGCGGATGAGGAAGTGACAGATAGTGCCGTGCGCCGACTCTTGAATGATGCCGGCGATGATATCAATGATTTGATGACGCTATGCGAGGCTGACATTACCAGCAAGAATGAAGTGAGAAAGCAGCGATTCCTTGACAATTTCCGCATCGTCCGAGAGAAACTTGCCGACTTGCAAGAGCGTGATTACAAGCGCTTACTCCAGCCATGTATTGATGGCAATGAGATCATGGAGATGTTCCACCTGAAACCAAGTCGAGAGGTAGGAACTTTGAAGCAAACCTTGAAGGATGCAGTACTTGACAATAAGGTGGCGAATGAAAGAGAGCCCCTCATGCAGCTTTTGATGGAAAAAGCTAAGAAAATGGGATTGGTTTAGTAGAAAACTCTAAATGCAGAATAATTTTTGTTAAATAACGGCTATAAGCTAGCCGTTATTAATTTATTATTAGTAATTTTGCAGCGTTTTAAAACTCAAACGTACTTTTCAGTTTCCTGCGGAGGCGGGAAAAATGCTTTTTGCAGACAGAATAGACGTGTGAGTTTGTGTAGTAATTAGGTATGATTTATAATAT
>JBNMIE010000140.1:0-3972 GCA_050873125.1 Prevotella sp. | reverse complement strand
TTATATAGGATGTATTATATAATTTATATAGTGTTTTTTGACAGAGGAAACACCCCCTACTTTAAATCTTGTCATGCTTTGTTTGTCACGCTTCCCTTCTCAACTTCTTCTATTCGAATTGGAATTTATTTTACACTCACACTTTCTTTTATTCTTGATGTGTTCTTTTCCAACACCATATAGCCATCTTGAACATCGCTAATGGCAGAGTAACGGAAATATCACCGCGGTGAAAAGTTTGCTACTCTGCCATTAGCAACCTGCTAATCACAGAGTCGGCATCGGATAACATATCCTTACGATATAACAGATTAGAAATTTTATGACATATTGCAAAAGCGTTCCGGTCAAATCAAAGCGTGACAAGAGCGTGACAAGGCATGACAGCACGAATCTTTACAAATTAACACTTACCCGATTTTGGGGCAAAAACAACCTTTTTCAGCCCCCAAAATCGGGTAGTAGAAATTAGAATAAGTCCCCCTTCATTGCCATCGGGTTCCTTTGTGTTCTCTTTTTATTTTACCGCTTCCTCTATCTTCCAGTCTGTGATTGTGCGTTCCTCGCTGCTGTAGTTCACTCCGACCTTGACGAGTCTGCGGCCATCGGCTGTATAGGGAATGAGGTAACCCTTGTCGTCGATTTGTTTCAAGGCGGCATCGGCTGAGCCGTCGAACTTCAGTTCCATGACATAGACCACCGACGGGAGGGTGATTACCACATCTGCACGCCCGTGCGAACTCTCCTCCTCTACCTTGATGAATCCGCCGATGAGCGAAAAGACGAGATAGAAGATGGTCTGCACGTCGCGTTCGGTCTTGTTGGCGAGGCGATAGGACACGCCGGCAAGGTAAGCGCGCATCTGGGTGAGCGCCTCCTCCATGTCGTCGGCAATGACAGCCTTGACAAACTTAATCACAAAGCTGCTGTTGGTGCCAGATGCCGGGATGAGGTAGTTGGCGGCCAAGGATCGTATCATGCCGAGGCGCACCTCCTCGTTGGGGTAGGCAAGGGTGTAAAGCCCGATCATGGGGTCGTAGTGCTTGATGGTGAGATAGCCGCTTTGGTAGAGCAGTGGCAAGGCGGACGTCATGTTCTCTGGTGACACGTCGAAGTCGTCGACACTCGCGTCCTGACCGGTGAGGTCGCGCAGACTGACATTGTATTTCTGCAGGAGCTTTATGATATAAGTGGGTGTGCCCGACTCAAACCAATAGTTTCCTATTTTCTGTGAAGCAAGTGCTTTTATCAGACTGAATGGATTGTAGACATCCTCAGAGTTCTCACTGAAATGATAGCCGTCGTATTTCTTCTTCAAAAGTGCGAACGTCTCGTCCACGCTGAGTTTCAGATGCTCGGCAAGCTGCTCCACATCGGGGCGCATCTGTGTCTGAAGCTCTTCGCTGCTTATGCCGCAGATGGCGGAATACTGGTCGTACATGGAGATGTTGAAGAGGTTGTTGAGTTCGCTGAAGATGCTCAGTTGCGCGAACTTGGTGATGCCCGTGAGGAAGACGAACTCAAGATAAGGGTCGAGCGACTTGATAGGCGAATAGAAGTTCTGCATCGTGCGGCGCAGTGCGGCAAGGTTCTGCTCCTCGTGCACCACGTCGAGCAACGGCGCGTCGTACTCATCGATGATGAGCACTACCTTCTGGTGGGTCTGCTCGTAGGCGGCCTTCACGATATTCTCAAAACGTTGGTTGAGGTTGGGGGTGTCTTTCCTTTTCCCGTATTTATCCTCATAAAGAGCCAACTTATAGTTAAGTTCCGACTTGAGGTCTTCTTCATTACTGTGCTTTGCCGTACTCATGTCGAAGTGCAGCACGGGATGGCACGTCCAGTCGCGCTCCTTTTGGCTTATGGCAAGACCCTCGAAAAGATCCTTACGTCCTTCGTAATAGGCATGAACCATCGAAGCAAACAGCGACTTACCGAACCGCCTCGGGCGGCTCAGAAACACATACTGATAACCTTTATTGATAAAGTCGGCAAGATATTGAGTCTTGTCAATATACAGATAATTGCCTTCTCTTATCTTTTCAAATGTCTGTATTCCTACCGGATATTTTCTTCTTGTTGCCATACAGCATGCAATTTTTTGTTATTTCTGCAAAGTTACATCTTTATTTCGTTCTTATCCGCATATTTTCCTTAAATTCTTCAATATTCCATATTCATGGCTATCTTTGCTCTTGCCTTTTGATAAGATAGGCCGATTGTCGGCAATAGATAAAACCTTCCTATCGCAGCCAACCGCAGCGCATTCCCCAGTCTTCCATCACTTGGTCACGCCATTTCTCCACCGTCACGGCACCCTGGCATTTTGTCCGGAAAGAATAGAGCGCGGGGTCTAAACGGTCGCCCCACCAAGTGGAACCCAACAGATAGTCTGTGGCATGAGGCTTGCCGGGAAACACGTTCTCGACATAGAATGCTCCGCTTTGATTGGGAAAGCCCTTGATATCTGCCTCAATGGTGTAGTGTGCCACACCGCATTTGTAGGTGGCGTAGCGACACATATACTGCCCTTTGCCCAAATAGTAGACGGGCCATTTCTGCTTGTCCACGGTGAGGAAGCCCACCTCATTGTCGGCACCCGATGCCCATTTGGCTTTCACAGGCTTGTAGGTGCCGGGCTTCAGTTTCGGGCCCTTGAAGTGCCATTCCACGATGCCGTCGCGCTGCACAGTGTCACGTTCGGTGGTGGTGCGGGTGAACACAACACGCGAACTGCGGGAGATTTTCTCAAACGACCCTCCCCACGACTCACGCTCGGGCACGGCAGGATTGCCGTCCATCATATATAATAAAGTAGGGGTGTCGCCCAACTTGGGGCGCCCTCCCCCATAACGGTAGAAATCAGTTCCCAAATGGCCCGCTCCCTTGACATAGTAGTCATAGAATCCCGCATGATGCTTGTCCGGATTCTTGTAGTCGGCAATGAAACCACGATAGGACTCATTGTCCTCAATAAACCAGAGGGCGGGGAAATGCTCCACTATATAGCAATAGCTTGGCAAGCTCCATTTCTTATTGGGGCCGCCTATCCAGTGGATGCGCAGACGGGGAGCGATGTCTGGCGCATCGTGCAGTGCCTGCGCCAGGTCGTCGAGTCCGCCCCACACCAACACATAGAGCGGACGCGGGTCGTCGCGACGAGCACATTCCACTATCCAGTCGGAGCCTTCTGTGGCTGTGGAATAGCCACAGAGAGGTGCCGCACCACGGCGCCCCTGCTTGGTGATGGAGCGCAAATAGTCGGCTGTGGGCCACCCTTGGGCGTGTTTCTGGAGCACGGGCAAGTCTTGTTCATAGAGTCCGATCATGCGGATGATCTCCCGGTCGTTGCCGTCACCGTAGGACGGAGAGGAGACAAGCCCCTCGCAGTCGAACTCATTGCTGTAGAGCAGATAATGCATCATCGACTGATTGTCGTCGAAGTCGGTTCCGCCGATGTCGGTGGAAATAAAAATGCGCGGACGTGCCGGCATCGAGGAGGGACCATGCACGCTGTCGCCCCATGCGTTCACACACACGGCGCAAAGTGTCCAAAGCGTCATCAATAATTTTCTTGTCATGGTTATCGGTTTATTTACTTTTTCTTAGTGGGGCAAATATTCAAACAGGTGATATCTGACACCATGCAAAAGTACACATAAATATTAAAAAACTCTTTCTCTAAGGTATTTATTTTGCAGTGGCATCTATATTTCGAGAGATATCTTGCATTGCTGTAACAATTTGATTATCACAGCAAAAGTAATAAAAATACTCAAATTCGACTAATAAATGTCTTTCCACTATTCCGCTTTGAGCTGATGGCGGACGCTGACGTATAACACGACAAATAAAAAAGACCGGCTTCGCAGCCAGTCTTTTTCCAAACTACAAAAACATTATGATTTTATTGCCATTAATATTCTTTATCTTTATTACGGTTGCAAAGGTACGGCGAAATCGCCATGTGTG
>JBNMIE010000139.1:0-3985 GCA_050873125.1 Prevotella sp. | reverse complement strand
GGCAACCGATGAACACCGCGTGGGCATCCATTGCCCACCGCCTTGTACCATCCGTTAACTTACTTTTCCTGATTAGAGTAGACACTTTTAAACTCCATAAACTGGAAAGGTAGACACTATCCGTTTAATGCACCGATAATAGTATACACTTTCCTAAAATGGGCACTGCTTTAATAGACATGATTTGTACAATCATGCTAAAAAGATGGTCGAAACAACGGTTTTATGTAGGTTTATGTATGATTCATGTATGATTTTTCAGCCTACCTACATGCTGAAACTCCGCATAAATACAGGGCGTTTGAGGGTTTTATGTAGGTATGTATGATAATTTGCGAAAAACATCATGCGTGCGAGCGAGAGTTGAGGCTATAAAACAAGAAAAGCCCCACACTGTGTCGGTGCGGGGCAAACCATGTGTTAGGGATTCATATCAAGCAGGCAACTACATTGTTCCTCCTTTCCACAACCCGTGCAGGTTGCAGTGTTCGCGGGCGGAGACCTTGGTGGCGTCGGTCATGAAAATGGCCTCGGGCTTGTCTCCCGGTTTCAGTTCCTTGCGCAGCACCTCGGTCGGGGTGAGCAATTCTATCCATTGGATGTGGTGAGCCTCCACCATCGGATGCTCCACACTTCCCACGGTCACCCGATAGCCTCCCGCTATCCGTTCCACCACGGGCACATGCTTTTCCACGGCTCCGTCGGTGTCGTTTTCCTGAAGCAGTCTCATCGGTTTGCCGCAGCAAGACAGCACCGCTCCGGGATGGAGCACCTCGATGATGTTGCCACAAACCGGGCACTGATAGATTTCTCTTTTTCGTGTCATAATGTCTCCTTTCTTTGAATGGTGTCCTAAGGATTTTATTCTGCTGCAAAGTTACATCCAGGTTCATCCTGCAAAGGGTCACATTTGTTACCTCAGACGGCTAATAAATCTAAAAGAATGTTTATTACTGCATAGTTCGAAGGGAGATATGAAAGCCGAAGCCGATGTTTCCTGCTGTCGGCATTGCGTAATCCCGCAAATCTCCTTACCTTTGTGAGAAGACTTTAAGAAATGAAGATGAAAGAAAGAATAAACAGTTTGTTGGCACAGATGCGGCAAGGCATCTACGAGAAAGACCGCGAATTGTCCCTATCGCTCCTGGCGGCGCTGGCTGGCGAGAGCATCATCCTGCTGGGACCTCCGGGCGTGGCGAAGTCGATGGTGGCGCGCAGACTGAAAGAAGCGTTTCGGGAGGCTCGCTCCTTCGAGTATCTGATGTCCCGTTTCTCCACTCCCGACGAGATATTCGGCCCTGTGAGCATCAGCCGGCTCAAAAGTTCCGATGCCTATGTGCGTGCTGTCGACGGCTTTCTGCCCACAGCCGATGTGGTGTTCTTAGACGAGATATGGAAGGCGGGACCGGCCATCCAAAACACGCTGTTGACGGTCATCAATGAGAAACTGTTCCGCAACGGCAATCAAGAGATCCGTCTGCCCTTGAAATTGTTGGTTGCCGCCAGCAACGAACTGCCTGCGCAGGGTGAAGGACTGGAAGCCTTGTGGGACCGCTTTGTGATGAGGGTGGAATGCGGCAACATACGGAAGGAGTCGCTGTTCGACCAGATGCTGCTCTCCACAGACGAGAAGCCAAGGACGGTGGACCCCTCTTTGCAAATCTCGGACGAGGAGTATGCCGCCTGGTCGGCAGAGATAGACCGGGTGGCGATTCCGCAGGAAGTGCTCGACGCCATACACAAAATACGGAGAGCCATCCGGGCGGTGGCAGTGGCGGGCACCGAGGAGCGCCATGATGTCTATGTGAGCGACCGGCGGTGGAAGAAGATTGTCCGCCTGCTGCGGACATCGGCTTTCATGCAGGATCGTCAGACCGTGGCGGTGACCGACTTGCTCGTCATCTATCATTGCTTGTGGCAGGAACCCGAGGAGCGTGACGACTTGCGCCACACCATCATAGGCATTATCTTTTCCGATGTCGCCGCGAAACTGGAGCGGATGAAGGAGGCACTGAAGGAGGACATCAAGAAGCAGCGGGCGTCCCATGCCTCCCAACGGCTCTCCGCCCGACAAATGGAGCGGGACAAGGACAAGAAACTCTACAACAATTTCTATTTCCGGCTGCTCGGTTGCAGTGCGGAACATACCTATATATTCGCACAAGACTATCAGCAGTTGCCCTCTTATGGCGAGGGAGCGCAACAAGGCTTGCTCTATCACGACAAGCGCAATCCGCAGGTGGTGATTGTGCGCAGCTATGACGGCACGAGCGCCGCCCCTCTGGGCAGCAGACCTGTGGCTCTTCAGCGTGACGACCGCTATGTTTATATCGACGGTGTGCGCATCGAGGTGGAGACGCTGGACGGAAAATCCCAGCAACAGTTGCCTTTTGCCGACACCACCGCTGACGGTGAACGCGACTATGTGACGGAAATCGAGTGTCTCGCCGACCAGGCTGAGGCTATCGAGAAGGCCGTGAACGACAACCTGTTTCTTTGTGACGATGACCGAAAGGAGGTGAACGAACATCTCGCTTCCCTTCGAAAGGCCATCGCTTTCACCCGACAAGACACGCAGAAACTGTATGATTGACTATTTGCACGCCAACGACTTCTGGAACTTCCATCTGAAGACGCACGGGGAGATGAAGTTGTCTCTCTATCTGAAGATGCTTGAGATTTTTGTGGACACGGGGGAAGTGGCAGGCCAGGGAGAGGTCTTCCCGGAAGACAAACCTTGGCAGGATTTTCCCGACCCCATGGTGGCCTACCTTGTCAAGCTGATGAGCAGCGACGACATCAAACTCCGTGTGCTGGGCGACCGGCTGTGCGGCAAGGTGTTTTACACCACCGTGGGCCGTTTTGTGGTGGAGTGTGTGCATTATCAGCAGTTTCTGTCGCAGCGCCAATGGACAGAGCGCAAGCAAATGCAGGAGACGCTGGATTGGAGTTCGGAACGGCGACAGGAAGAGCAGGCGTGGCAGTCGCTGTTGGCTTCCATCGGCGAGAAGCACGAGGAAGACGGCTTCGACCACGAGTT
The DNA here is from genome assembly GCA_050873125.1 of Prevotella sp. Classification (GTDB taxonomy): domain Bacteria; phylum Bacteroidota; class Bacteroidia; order Bacteroidales; family Bacteroidaceae; genus Prevotella. Next base: position 945 of record JBNMIE010000139.1, on the reverse strand, counting down.
TTTTGAGCGCCGCTTTGCGCAGGGCGATGCCGAGAAGCAGGAGGCTTGGGAGAAAATGGTGGCAGACTGGGCTGAGGCTGCCAACGAGCAACTGCGCAAGGAGTCTCTCCTCCACATGGAGAAGACGGGCAGCAGCATGAACCTCAAGCTTTCCAAGTTGCTGGACAACGTGAAGCGAAATGTAGAGCAGAGTGAGGCCACCAGCAATCAGGCGCTGCAGGCTTGGCAGATGATGGACGGCCGGTGGTCGGAAACGGAATTCGAGCAAAAGCTGCGGCTGGTGAAAATCCAGGAACATTATCCACAGATAGAGATGGTGGTCAAGATGATGGGGCGCGTGGCAGCTTTGGACGGCCATTCCCGCCTCGCCACCTCGTCCGGAACCCGGCAAAAGATAGAGCACGCTGCGGGCTCGGATATAGAAGGCATCACCATCGGAAACGACATCAATGCCATGCTGCCCTCCGAGGCGGCACTGTATATGGACGACGAGTTGGAGGATGCGTTCCTATATAAATATGTAAGGCAACGGCTGCAAATCTTCAGATACAAGTCAAACCTCACCAAGCCTGCCCGTCGGTTGAGTGAAGTGTCGGCACGCCGTCAAGGGCCGATGATTGTCTGTGTGGACACGTCGGCGAGCATGTATGGTATTCCACAGCGGATGGTCAAGTCGATGCTTGCCATGCTCGAGGAGATGGCGGAGCGGTTGCACCGCGACTGCTTCTTGATAGACTTCTCGGTGGATGTGCGTCCGATAGACCTGATTCAGCGGCGCAAAAACCAGTTGTATGAGTCCATGGGCTTGAAGAAAAACGAGTATGAGTTTGAGCGAGGCTACCTTCCGTTTATTGGTGGAGGCACCAGCGCCCAGAATATGATGGATCTGATGTACGACTTGCTCGACAACGAGCAGGGCCGTTATCTGAATGCTGATGTGCTGTG
>JBNMIE010000138.1:0-4018 GCA_050873125.1 Prevotella sp. | reverse complement strand
CCTATATTGTCAATGACCTGATAGAAGAGTTGAGACGCAAGCAATAGCACACGCAAATGTTATTGCTTGCACCTTATTTATACCATGACTTTCCCTTCAGGACGAAAAGTTATCTGCTTTAAAATTGCACATAAAGAGAGAATGTGCTATCTTTGCAGAAGATAGGCTGCACTCGGCAAATTGACAGCGAGCTCTCTTTGCGCTCATTTGCACTATCTTTGCAGAAGATAGGCTGCACCCGGCAACACAGACAAGACTGGGGAGCGCAGCACGACATCCTCCATATCAAACATCACGACAAACATGAGAATCAATAAAAACTTCATTCTGTTGCCCCTCTTCCTCTTCGGCCTCCTCACAAGCGCCGGAGCACAGAAGGCAAAAAAGAAGAAACCACTGCCCAAGGCGGCTGTCTCGCAAGAGGACTTGAACGCCAAACGACTGGCGGACAAACTGCCCTACACGGAGAAAATCCTCGTGTTCGACAGCACGGTCGTCAGCAAGCACACGGACATTCCCCTGCCCCAACATCTCGGCAGAGTGACTACATATGCCAAGGTGTTCGGCAAACAAGCGCCCGACACCTGGCGCGCCTACATCAACGAGTTCAACGACTATTGCGTGTTCTCAAAGCCCGACTCTACGGGACACATGCAACTGTTCACTACCTATCTCGTAGGCAAGCAATGGACTGCGCCACACCGCATCAAGGATTTCGACGGTCTCTTCACCGACATCACCTGCCCCTATGTCTCCGAAGACGGCACATCGCTCTTCTTCGCCGCCAAGGGTGACGACGGACTGGGCGGATTGGACATCTACCGTAGCAGTTATGACACGGAGAACAAGCGGTATATGGAGCCACAAAGTCTGGGGCTGCCGTTCAACTCCACCGCCAACGACTATTATTGTGTGACCAGCGAGACCGACTCGCTGACATGGCTCGTCACCGACCGCCGGCAGCCCGAGGGCAAGCAGTGTGTCTACTATTGTGTCACCCGCCAGCCTCGTGTCGACTACAACGCCGACAACCTAACGCAAAAGCAACTGCTCGCCTTGGCAGAAATTCATAGCATCAAGGACTCGTGGAGTCTCTGGAAGGACAAGGGGGAACGGCAGCGGGCTGCCCAAAGACTGGACAAGGCCTGCCGACAGAACATCGCTGAAGGACAGGCAGCAGGACGGTTCTTCGTCAACGACCGGGTGGAATATTCCTCGGCAGAACAGTTCAAGTCAAGCGCCAGCCGTGACCTCTACCGCCAATGGACACAGATGCGGGCAGACGCCAACCGGAGAAGACAACAGCTCGACGCGATGCGCGAACAATATGAGCAAGCCTCGACAGCCACAAAAAAGAGCATGGCGCCCGAAATACTCAAGGCCGAACGGCAAATCGAACAGCTGGACACAACCATCGCACAGACGGAGAAACGACTGAGGAACAACGAAAACCAATCACTTAAATAACAACACTATGAAGAAATATTTTGCTGAATCCGAGTTGATTATCAACAGTGACGGAAGTGTATTCCACCTCCATGTGAAACCAGAACAACTGGCAGACAAGATCATCCTCGTCGGCGACCCGGGCAGAGTGTCGCTCGTGGCCTCACATTTCGACACACAAGAGTGTGACGTGGAGAGCCGCGAGTTCCACACCATCACCGGTTCCTACAAGGGCAAGCGCATCAGCGTGATCAGCACGGGCATCGGCTGCGACAACATCGACATCGTGATGAACGAAGTGGATGCCCTCGCCAACATCGACTTCAACACCCGTGAGGAGAAAGACGTGAAGCGCCAGCTCACCGTGGTGCGTGTCGGCACCTGCGGCGGACTGCAGCCCTACACGCCCGCCGGCACCTTCATCGCCAGCCAGAAGAGCATCGGCTTCGACGGTCTGCTCAACTTCTACGCCGGACGCAACGAGGTGTGCGACCTCGACTTCGAAGCCCACTTCAAGGAACACATGCACTGGAATCCGCTGCTCTGCGCTCCCTACGTGATCGACTCCGACCACGAACTGCTCGACCGCATCGCCGGCGACGACATGGTGCGCGGTGTGACCATCGCCTGCGGAGGATTCTTCGGACCGCAAGGACGCGAACTCAGAATACCGCTCGCCGACCCGAAACAGAACGAGAAGGTGGAGAGCTTCGAATACAACGGCATGCGCATCACCAACTTCGAGATGGAGAGCAGCGCCCTGCAAGGCCTCTGCGCCCTGCTCGGACACAAGGCCCTCACCTGCTGCATGGTCATCGCCAACCGTCTGGCCAAGAAGGCCGACACGGGCTACAAGAGCCACATTGACGACCTCATCCGCATCGTATTAGACAGAATTTAATCCCGATAAATGATTCAAAACATCATCAACAACGACACCATTTGCGCCCTTGCCACGCCGGCAGGAGGCGCAATTGGCGTTATAAGACTATCCGGTCCGCAGACCTACCCCATCATCGACCGCATCTTCCACACAGCATCCCGCCGACCACTCGCCGACTGCGCGCCACGCACGGTGCACTTCGGCAACATCACCAACAGCCAGGGTGACACCGTGGACGAGGTGCTCGTCACCACCTTCCGTGCGCCCCACTCCTACACGGGAGAGGATGCCGTGGAAATCAGTTGCCATGGCTCACGCTACATCCTCGAGGCGGTCATCAAACTGCTCATCGAAGCCGGTTGCCGACAGGCCAATCCGGGCGAATACACCCAGCGCGCCTATCTGAATGGCAAGATGGACCTCAGCCAGGCGGAAGCCGTGGCAGACCTGATAGCCTCTACCAACAAGGCCACACACGACATCGCCCTCGGACAATTGAAAGGGCAGTTCAGCAACGAACTGTCACAGCTTCGTGACAAGCTGCTCAAGATCACGTCACTGCTCGAACTGGAACTGGACTTCAGCGACCAGGACGTCAACTTCGCCGACCGGCAGGAGTTGCTCTCCCTGGCGGAAACCATCTCCCGTAAAATCACGTCGCTCGCCGACTCCTTCGCCAAAGGAAAAGCCATCAAAAGCGGCATTCCCGTAGCCATCATCGGCAAGACCAACGTGGGCAAGAGCACCCTGCTCAACCAACTACTCCACGAGGACAAGGCCATCGTCAGCGACATCCACGGCACCACACGCGACGTGATCGAGGACACCACCACCCTGCATGGTCTCACCTTCCGCTTCATCGACACGGCAGGCATCCGCAGCACGACAGACGAGATAGAGCGTCTCGGCATAGAGCGCACCTACCGCAAGCTGACGGAAGCCGCCATCGTCATCTGGATGATCGATGCGATGCCGAGCGAGGAGGAAATAGCGGACGTGGTGGCACGCACGCAAGACAAGAAACTGATTGTCGTGAGAAACAAGATGGACATCCGCCAGTCCATCCCCGACATAGACGCCCATCAGCAGTCCACCCTGTCCATCAGTGCCAAACAGGGCACGAACATCCTCCAATTGGAGGAGGCCATCTACAAGGCTGCCGACATCCCCGAAATCACAGAGAACGATGTCATCATCACCAGTGCCCGCCACTACGAGGCTCTCCTGCGTGCCCAAGAGAGCATCAGCCGTGTGATCGAAGGTCTCAAGCAGCAACTCTCCGGCGACCTCCTCAGTGAGGATCTCCGCCAATGCATTGATGAGCTCGGGGAAATCACCGGCACTCAAATCACCCCCACCGAGGTGCTCCATTCCATCTTTTCCCACTTTTGCATCGGCAAATGATTGCCGATTAACAACAAGCACAATATCTCACATTCTATAATTAAAGCGCTCACAACGAGCGCTTTTCTTTGTTGTCTTTTATGTTAAAAGTCACATTCTGCGCCATATTTCTGTCTTGAATATTTTGTTCGTTTTCCGATTTTTATTTATTGCTGTCCGCTAAAACTTAAAACAGCATAACTTTCCTATCCGCAATGCCCGCAAATAGGCGTTGCGGATATTTTTTGAAAAAAGTAAGCCCCCCTTAGCCAAACAAAGAAGGTTCCGGTGGTGCCTTTTTCGCCT
>JBNMIE010000137.1:0-4107 GCA_050873125.1 Prevotella sp. | reverse complement strand
CGGTAACTTTGCAACTGTAATCCTAAAGAACCTACAACCACTAAAACCTATCTGAACAATGAGCAACTCCACTGAAAAAGGCGCCACCTGGCGCTTCGTCATCCAAACGCTTCTCGCCATCCTCACCGCCATCGGCACCACTCTCGGCGTCACCTCGTGCATGGCGGGCAGAAAAACCGACAAATGCCGAGAAAATTGGCAAAGCGTGCTTCAGCCAAGCACTGGCATATATTCTGCCAAACAGAGTGACCCCACAAAAAAGGCAAACAGAGAAATCCTCCATTTGCCTTATGGTTCAAAAAAACATATAACATGAGTTACATTTCACGCTTCAGCTGATTAATTTCACCCTCCTCAAGCCCGGACAACTCGGAAATCATTTTGACATCCAGGCCGCGCTTCAGCATGGCCTTGACCACTTCAGCCTTTCCTTCCGCACGACCCTCTGCACGACCCTCCGCACGACCTTCCGCACGACCTTCCGCACGACCTTGTTCCAAGGCTGTGTCGATGGAATTTTTCACGTCACGGTAGGCTTTTAGGCTGTCCTCATACTCCTTCAGTTCCTTGGGGTTGAACTTGGCTATCTCTGCCTCCTCGAAGAGCTTGGAGAAGACTCTCTCCTTCAGGGCGGCAGGACGGGCGTCAAGACGGGAAAGATTCTTCAAGACATACAACCACTTGTCGTACAGCGTGACGAGCTCGTCTTCCGTCTTGTTGAACTTCGCTATCTCCACATACTTGAAAGACAACTTGTCGTTGAACACCTTGTGCGTCTTCTTGTCGAGCAATCCCACGTCATGGTTGATGTCGCGCTTGTCAAAAGCCTCCTCGTCAAGGTCGAAATTCAGCAGGGCGACAGTGTAGACATGGTCCAGCTTGAAATTCCAATCCGCACCCTTGGGGGCCTGCTCGCGGATAGGGAAGGTGGAATAGAACAGGGAGCGGTCCTTGAAATGCTTCTGGTAGGCGTTCTGCATTTCCACGATGAACTTCTCGCCCCGCTCGTTCTCGCAATACACGTCGAAGATGGCCTTGCGCTCGGCAAAGACGTCGCCGACGTGCTCGCTGTTCAGGTATTTCACGTCTTTGATGACCTGGAATCCCTCGAACAGAGAGTTCAGAAAGTTTATCAACAAGTCCTTGTTGGGCTTGGTGCCGAAGATCCGCTTGAATCCGAAATCTGTCAACAGGCTGATGTATCGTTCTTCTATATGCCTCATTGTCTCATTTGTTTTCCTCCCCGCCCCATGTCATTTGCCGGTGGAGAGAGGTGTTTGGTGCCACAAATTTACGTCTTCTTTTTATAAATACCAAAATGCGGGCAGACTTTTTCTCCATCCACCCGCATTTTGAGCCACTTCATTCTCTTGCGCCGCGCGTGGAGCTTTCCACGTCACCAAGTGGCAGAGACACGGAAGCCCCCATGCCGAGCAAATGGTTAGCATGGGGGCTTCTTCCTGTGTCGGGCCTCAGTCGTCCGGCTGACGGTCCGTTATCCTTTCCGGGGAGATTATTCCTCTCCTTCCGTGTCGCGCTTGCGGATGGCACGTTTGCGCTTGGGCTTCTCCTCTACGGGAGTCTCCACCTTCACGCCTGCCAACTCTGGGTCGATCATGATTCGGCCGCAATATTCGCACACGATGATCTTCTTGTGCATCTTGATGTCGAGCTGGCGCTGTGGCGGAATCTTGTTGAAGCAGCCGCCGCAGGCGTCACGCTGCACATAGACGATGCCGAGACCGTTGCGGGCGTTCTTGCGGATGCGCTGGAAGCTGGCGAGCAGACGTGGCTCGATCTTGGTCTCAAGCTCGCTGGCCTTCACCTTCAGTTTCTCCTCCTCGTCGCGTGTCTCCTGCATGATTTCCTCCAGCTCTGCCTTCTTCTCGGTCAGCGCCTTGTTGCGGTCCTCGATGAGTTCCTCGCTCTTGGCGAGCTCTCTCTTCTTCTCCTCCACCTTGACAAGGGCTTCCTTGATTTTCTTGTTGCAGAGCTCGATCTCGAGGTTCTGGAACTCGATTTCCTTGGTGAGCGTGTCATACTCGCGGTTGTTCTTCACGTCGTCGAGCTGCTTCTTGTATCTCTCCACGCTGGCCTGGGCTTCCTCAATCTCGTGCTTCTTCTGAGCCACGGCGTCCTGGAACTCCTGGATTTCGTTTGAGATATTGTTCACACGCGTGTTCAATCCTTGGATTTCGTCCTCCAAGTCCTGCACCTCAAGGGGCAGTTCGCCTCTCACGGCACGCTTCTCGTCAATCGCAGAGAGTGTGGTCTGCAACTGATAAAGAGTCTTCAGTTTCTCTTCTACTGACAATTCTGTAGGATTCTTCTTTACCATAGTTATGTTTTACAAATAAATGATGGGATTGGTGTTGACCTGCGACAGTTGGCAGCGCACGCCGGGACACCGTTCCTCGATTATTGTTTTGAATATTTCGTTGGTGAATTGCTCGCTCTGATAGTGGCCCATCACGGCGATTTGTATCTGCTGCTCGCGGCCGAAGTACTCGTGGTAGTGCATCTCGCCGGTCACGAAGGCGTCGGCTCCTGCCGCCACGGCGTCGTCCAGGAGGAACGAGCCGGCACCGCCACAGAGCGCCACACGGCTGATGGGGCGGCGGAGCAGCTGGTTGCACTGCAGACATTCCACCTCAAACACACGCTTGAGCAGCACCACGAAGTCGTCTGCCGCCAGCGGTTCGGGCAGGGTGCCCATCACGCCGCTCGCTCCCTCCACGCCGTCGACCGTGCGCCGGGGAGTGAAAAAGTCGGCGTCGCGCAGCCCCATTTTCTCGGCTATCTTGAAGTTCACGCCGCCACGGGCATTGTCCATGTTGGTGTGCATCGACACGATGCATATGCCCTCGCGCACGGCTTTCGCCACTGTGCGCTGCACGTCGTTCTCGCCGGCGATGCGCCGGAGGGGACGGAAGATGAGCGGATGGTGGGAGACGATGAGGTTGCAGCCCTCGCGGAGCGCCTCGTCCACCACTTGTTCCGTCACGTCAAGACACAACAATGCCCCTGAAATATCCGCCTCTGTCAATCCTACCTGCAAGCCGGCATTGTCATAGCTCTCTTGCAGGGGCAGGGGCGCGAAACGTTCAAGGGCACTTACCACTTCTCTTATTTTCACGCTTTTCAGCCTTTCTATGTTATGTATTTTGGAGTGCAAAGGTAGTGGTTTTCAGCCGTCTATGGAAGAAAGTCCGCCAAAAATTAGGATATCTTAACCTAAAGTGGCGGGAAATTGCCCTTGCGGCTACTTGTTTTTCATCGCCTTGCCCTGTGGGGTGATGGCCTCGGCGGAGATGATGAGCTGCCGGCAGGTGGGCGTGTTGAGCACGGTGACGGCGGCGTTGCCCTTGTCGTCGGTGGTCACATAGGGGTTCCAATAGAGCGTGCGGCGATGGTCCTCGTCGGCGGGCAGGTCACCTTTCTGCACATTGTAGAACTCCACGCCGGTGTCGTAGGCCTGGAATGTGGTGCGGCGCAGCCCCTTAGGGCACTTGGTGAACATCTTGTGGGTGTAGACAAAGACGGTCGCCATGCTGCTCATGCCGTAAGGATTGACGTAGTGCTTCCAGGTCTCGTCGTTGTCGGTCACATAGACGCTCTTGGCTTCCTCGAGGGTGATGGGCAGGTGCTCTATCGAGCGCGTGGTCAGCAGCTCGGCGCTTTCCATGTCTCTCCGTCCGAGATTGGTCACACAGAAGGGACGGTTGTTCAGGATGAAGAGCACGGGCTTGTTCTTGTAGGAGAAGTCGCACACCCTGTCCATGCTGCCCTCGTTGGCAGTGCGGGCGTCGGGCGATCGGCCGAAGAAGGTCATGGTATCGTTGCCTTCCGACAGCACATCGTAATAGGTGCCGCCGAAATCGGTGTTTTTCTTCATCAGCCACTCGATGAACATCGGCGTGGTCTCAAACTCGTCTTGCATCTGGTCCACCTCCCGGTCCACGTCATAGTGGATGAACGAGCTTTTCAGTCCTTCCCGCTCATTGTCCCAGGCGATGCCGGTCTCCCAGAAGTGTTTCTTCACCAGCACGTTTTTCAGCGTGTGGGTGCGCTCGGTCATGCTCTTGTGGCGGTCATAGGCCACTGTGG
>JBNMIE010000136.1:0-4148 GCA_050873125.1 Prevotella sp. | reverse complement strand
TACGCGAAAATAACTAATGGTTTGTTTGCCAGAATCATTGGCAAAATTAGTGCACTTACCATTCTGCAATACGTAAACTTCATTAACGACAAGCCCATTGGCAGAATTAAATATGCACTAAATTAATTCCGCCAACAGGTGACTCCTGAATTTCCTTCACCTCATCGCCGTTGGTAGCCTTGTCATAGTCAAGGTAAGAAGCGGCGATGTCAAGATCCTCGAAGGATGGCATCTCTGTGCTTCCATTGTAGCTCTTGGAGAACTGAATCAAGAAGGTGGAGTTGTTGCCTGGAGTAGCGAGAGCCTGGATAAGCTCAGCACCATTGTTGTGGAATTCACCAGCCTTGATGACAGCAACAGCGTCGGCGCCATTCAGCACAATCTGCTTGGCAGCGTTGTCTGTTGTCAGTTTGTCGAATGTGAGCACACCCTTGTCGCTGATGTTGAGCTTGCAGTCGCCAGCGAGAGTGGCGTCAGTAGCGCGAACATAGTCAGCGGTTAGCTTAGAGCCGGCAGCCATCTTCAAGTTTCCAGCACGTACAGCCCAGTCAGAGCTCATGGTGCCGTTGAGGTTCAAGTTCTGAGTCTTGAAGTACTTGTTGGCATGGAGTGCACCGTTCACATTGACGGTAGTGGAATACATGATGTTCTGGTTGATGTTGGCGACAGCCTTCTCACCGATTGTAAGGTTGATAGCGCGAACATAACCGTCGATGTAAGTCTTGTTGTTGAAGGTGATGTTCTGTGTTGGGTCAACCACAGCGTTGCCTTGGCTGTCCTTCTCACCACGCTTAGAGTTGGCACCGAATTCCTGGATCTTTACAGAACCGTCTTTCTGTGTCACCTTGAGGTCTGCGTAGAACTCACCGTCGATAACGATATTGTTGTTGGTGCTCTCTACGGCACCTTCCTGACAAACAATCTTATCTGTGGCCTCGAGCATCTTGCCTGTGCCGGCAAACTTCAATGTGGCACCCTTCTCTACATAGAAAGTGTTGTGACCTTTGGATGCTGTGTAAACGAGAGTAGAACCTCCATTGATATAGAAAGTACAATTCTCGATAGACTTTCCGGAGAAGTCAACCTCACCCTTCTTGCTGATTTTGAAAGCTTCCAAGCCGGCTGATGTCCATCTATCGTCAGAACCATTCAGGTCTGTGCCATTGCTTATTTCAACCATCTTGCCTGGAGCTACAGTAGGGATAGTAGGCATAGAGAGAACACCGGCGAATGTTGTCGGGTCAGCGGCTACACGGCTAAGAGCTTTGGTGATAGCACCTTTGTAAGAGTGAACACGAGCGGCAAGAGCTGCGGCATCAGTGTTCTGAATCAGTGACAATCCTGCAGTTGCTGAAGGAGCGACTACTGGACCATTGTCGTTGCTTGCATTGTCGCTACAAGAAGCGAGCAATACGGCAGCAAGTCCAAATGCTGCGAATTTAACTGTTGATTTCATATTCATTATTATTTAAACAAGTTTCCATATATGACACACCCACTCCTTTCAAGGAGTTGATGCTGCGAACAAGACTTGATTTCCGGGGGAAGACTTGCTCGGGATTCTTACGGTTTTATCCTCGTTTTTTAGTTTATGTTCTTTAATTAAAGAATGGCGCACTTTTTAGGTTCATTGTGCCAGCTTCATTATCAATCGCAAAAGTAGTGGAAATATTCCAAAGCTATAATGTTTTGTCTGTTAAATAACTTTAAATACGGCGATTACTTGCTTTATATTGTTCCTTGAAGCTAAGGAATATACAGCGAACAGCCTGGATATTGTCAGATTCCCATACACACTTTTTTACCTTTCAGGTTTTCTCTCTTTCCTTTAGACGCTTATACCTTTTTATATTATAGCGGTCAATAGGGTTGAAGTTGTCAATATTTCGGAACCTTCCTGTCAGACACGGGGTACCACTGGGATGCAAAGGTAATAAAAAATGATGAATAACCGTGCATTTTGTTTGGTTTTGCGCATAAATACCATTAATTTTGCATGAAGAATAAAAAATACCACCAGATGAAAAAGATATTTGGAACGTTGCTGGTCATGCTGATTGCATGCTTGCCGGCTTCCGCCGTGCTGAAAGAAAAGAACCTTTCATCCACATTGTCCGTGCTTCGCGCCGAGTTGGAATCGTCCTTCGACGAGCAAAAGGAGAATATGGCGCGCTACAATCAGTTTGCCGAAATCCAGCACCAGCAGATGATTTCGCTTATGCAGAGAAGCGACCAAATCAGCCTGATGCTCTATTCCCAGAAGCAGGATTTTACGTTCGACATGACCTATGCTTGCCATGAAGCAACCGACCTCTACAAGGAATTCAACAAGCGCCGTCTGCCTTACGACATGATTCTCCAGAAGATGAATGGCGAGATAGAGCGCTACAGCGATCTCATCACATCCCTGATGAGCATTCCCCCTCGGGTGGGTGACATGAAGACTCCGCCAAAGGGTGTGAAACCCATTAAGGGCATACGTGTGGATCAGCATAGAGGACACAATCATCAGCCCTTCATGCTTGACAAACAAGGCATTGCCGACCGTGCCGCCTGTCTGGGCTATGCCATCGCCCTGCGCCGCAATCTGGAGAAGATGAAGGCCAGTGTCATTCAGGACAGCCAGCACTATAAGATGATTTCCCAGAAGTTGAAGATGGGCAACGACTATGCCTTGAAACGCTATAATGTCATCCAACACAGCATCTTCCTCAATGGCGATGCCAGCTATTTTGAGGTGCTGGGCGCCTTGTCGCGCTATATTGGAAACGCCAAGGCGGATGTCAACGAGAAATACACCACCGAGAAGGTGAAAAGCGGCAACGGCAAGATGCGCACGGTCTATTCCCAATGGCGCGGTCCCATCGTGATGGGACTGGCGTTCTTCGTGCTATTCTACATCATCGTTGCCGCTCTGTTGAGCAACGTACTTGTGCGTTGGCTTGTGCCCAGACGCTATCGCACGGAGGAGTTTATGAAGAAAAAGGTGTGCTTGATTCTGGCAGCGGCGATGATTATCTTTGCCATCACCATCATGGTGGCCCGCTCGTTCATGTATCACAACTTCTTCCTCATGGCTTCCAAACTGCTCATTGAGTTCTCATGGCTGTTGAGCGCGATTTTCATCTCTCTGCTCATCCGCCTGTCCGGCGACCAGATCAAGAGTGGCTTCCGCATCTATACGCCCATTATGCTGATGTCGTTTATCGTCATTGCCTTCCGTATCATTTTCATTCCAAACAATCTGGTGCAGTTGATTTTCCCGCCCATCTTGCTGATCTTCACTCTGTGGCAGTGGAATGTTATCACCCGCCACAACGACAATATCCCCAAGAGCGACATCTTCTACACTTGGATTTCTCTGGTACTGATGATTGCCTCCACGGCTGTGGCATGGTATGGCTATACACTGATGTCTGTCCAGATGCTCATTTGGTGGACTTTCCAGCTCACTTGCATCCAGACCATCACCTGCATCTACGACTTGCTGGCCGTGTATGAGGAGAAGGTGCTGTCGAAGAAGATAGGCGAAAAGGTATCCAAGCATCCGGTCAACGTCCACATCAATATTCTTGAGGCCATCCGTACACGTCATGAGAAGCATATCAACAAGACGTGGGGCTATGACTTCGTCTCCATGGTCGTGGTGCCAGTGATTGGCGTGTTCTCAATTTTCTTCTCCATCTGGTGGGCTGCCGATGTGTTCGACCTCACGGAGACCGTGGTGAAGATTATGATGACCAACTTCCTCAATGTGCCGGATGTGGTGCAGCTCTCGCTGTTCAAGATAGTGATGGTGGCATCGCAGTTCTTCTTGTTCCGCTATCTCAACTATCTCATCAAGGCACTCTACCACAAGTATCACAAGTCGAAGATTGTGGTCAACGGCAAACCTAACTTCACGCTGGCCAACAACGTGATTGCCATCTTGGTGTGGGGCACCTATTTCATCATCTCCATCAAGTTGCTCCGCATCCCGTCCACGGCCATCGCCGTCATCTCGGGAGGTCTTGCCACTGGCGTCGGCTTCGCCATGAAAGACTTGCTCGAGAACTTCTTCTATGGCATTTCGCTGATGACAGGACGTGTGCGTGTGGGCGACTTCATCGAGTGCGATGGCATTCGTGGTAAGGTGGAGAGCATCACCT
>JBNMIE010000135.1:0-4192 GCA_050873125.1 Prevotella sp. | reverse complement strand
GACGAGTCTGACGAGTCGGACTGGTCGGACAAGTCTGACTGTGGCTGACTGTGGCTGACGAGGCTGGCAAGAACACCCTAACTTTGCGACATCAATCTTTAAGAGAAGAAAAAAAAGAAAATAGAACGGTAATTCTTACCTTTGTTGTATTAAGGAAAGATTGACCGCCGGAGAGCACCCTACGATTAACACTGGGCTTCGAGCCCCCAATCGGTTGTAGGACTCTCCGGGTTCTTTAGTTGAAAGTCATTTAGAAAGTTAGGCTCAGAGCCTATTTAGGGTGGCAACTCACAACTAATCACGGTCAATCCAATAATTAATGTACAAATTTATGAAAAAATTCTTTATTGGAGTAGATGTTTCCAAAGATACTGTCGATGTGAGCTTTTTTGATGACGACAGGATGAAGTCCCCTGAGTACCTGGCCCAGTATTCAAACTCGCCCAAGGGGTTCCGCGAGATGGTCAAGGACCTGCGCATGTGTTGCCACGGTGTCAGCAGCGGGCAGTGGCTGTTCTGCTGCGAGACCACGGGTCGGTACGACCACCCTCTGTGCCACTGGCTTGTTGACCACGGCATGGTGGTCTGGCGAGAGAGTGCCCTCCAAATCAAGTGGTCGTCCGGTATCCAGAGGGGCAAGAACGACAGGGTGGACTCGCTGCGAATCGCCGAGTACGCCTGGCGCCACCAGGACAAGATGCAGAAGTTCGTGAAGCCGAGCGAGTCGCTCTCCAACCTGAAGGCGGCCTTCACACACCGAAGGCGGCTTGTGGAGAAACGCACCGCCACACGTTGCCAACTCAAGTCAATGTCCTCGGAGAAAGGTCTCTCCGCATCGCTCGCAAGGATGATCGTCAGGGACTTGAGCCGGGAGATAGAGCGCCTGTCCGCAAGCATTGCGACCATGGACGAGTCAATCCAGAAGATAATCCGCAGCGACAGCGAACTCGACAGGAACTACCGCCACATCATATCCGTCAAGGGTGTCGGGCCAATCACGGCCGTGGCACTGATCGTGTGCTCCGGCAACTTCAAGGCAATCACCTCCGCCAAGAAAATGGCGTGCTACTGCGGTGTGGCATCATTCCGGAGCCAGTCGGGAACATCCATCAACAGGAAGGCAAGCGTATCAAACCTCTCCAACCGCCAGATCAAGTCGCTGCTCAGCATGGCGGCCCGGTCGGCATCAAGGTCAAACCCCGTCTTCGCTGAATATTTCAACCGCACCCTATCGAGGGGAAAGCCTGTGGCGCTGGTCTACAACAATCTGAGAAACAAGATAATCACCGTCGTCTACAAACTCATAGAGAGGGACTGTGACTTCGATGTGGACTACATGCGCATGCACTCAACAGGTCAGCGGGCTAACGAGCCGGCAATTAGAGAGGCAGTTTGACTGAAAAAGCGTAAAAAAACACTACCTTTGCAATCGCAAGCCAAAGAGGAAGCAGGCACTGCTGGGGAGCAACCTGCCAGCAATAGGCTTGACACGTTACACAGTAACGATTGCAAGGGCCGAGGCATTCATTTTGCCCCGACCCTTTGTTTGTTACTGGCAACGTGCCATGGCTAAGAAAACCCATCCCCACAAAATGGTGATTTTTCTCAAAAAAAACACCAAAAAATTTGCCTTTTCAGTTAGAAAGCCTATTTAATCCAATTAAAACCCAATTTACACCGATTTTTTCTTAGGTGTCAATAGGATGATAATGGATTAAATAGGTGTATTTTTATTTACACACGGATTGTTGAAACAAGCCTTCGGTATGCTTCAATCGCAACACCAAACGTGTCAACACACTGGAATATCGTCCGCCTATAAATGTGAGAACATACTGAATACCAACTGTTTGACGCGGACGCGAATTATCGAAAGCACTGAAAAAGTCGGCAGGGGGCGATATTGCCGTTTTTTTTTGCTGATTACATATGGGCACTCCCAACTTTCAACAATAGGTGGGGTGCGCTTTTTCGTTGTCGGTGGGGTGCGGGCGTTTGGTGGTGAGGCGTTGGCGCAAGTGGTTGATTTTGTGGCGGTTTTATTGAAAAAAAAGAGTGGATTATTTGTGTAATTCGTTTGTTTTTAGTAACTTAGGGGTATGATTACACAGCAGAAGAAACTCGTTTTGAGCCAGTACACGGGACTGTATGACATTCTCGTTCCGGCCGACCATTTCCTCAGGAGGCTTCATGATGACATCGACTTCTCGTTCATCTACAGGGAGCTCGTGGACAAGTACTCGGAGAGCATGGGGCGCACGGCCTACGACCCGGTGATGATGTTCAAGTACCTTATACTGAAGGTCATCTCCAAGCTCTCGGACGTGGACCTCGTCAACGAGGTGAGGGTGAACATGGCCTACAAGTTCTTCCTCGACATGGCCCCTGAGGAGATGCCGGTGGACGACTCCACGCTGTGCAAGTTCCGCAGGACGCGCCTGAGGGACACCAACCTGACCGACCTGCTGCTGGCCAAGACCTTCGAGATGGCCGAGGGCAAGGGCATCCTCAGGCGCTCGGACGACAACAGGATACACATCCGCGCCATCATCGACGGCACCCACACCGTCTCCGCCGCCTCGCTCTACAGGCCTGTGCCCGCGCTGAAGGAGTGGTCGAAGAAGCTCCGCCACCAGGTCTACACGCTCCTTCCCGAGATGGAGGGCAGGCTCAGAACCGACAAGGAAATATCCTCGAGGGACCTCACGGGCGAGGTGGAGTACTGCCGCGCCCTCATCGCCGCCGTGGAGGGCCTGCTGGGCGAGGCCGCCGAGTTCCCCCGTGTCAAGAGGGTGCTCAACCGCTTCAGGGAGCTGGTGGACGACATCACCGACCACTACTCGTACAGCCCCGTCGACCCCGACGCCCGTGTCGGGCACAAGAGCGCCGACACCGAGTTCTTCGGCTACAAGACGCAGATCGTGATGGACGCCGAGACGGACATGGTTGTCGGGGTGAGGGTCACCTCTGGCGAGGTGGGCGACGCGCTGCCCGGCAGGGAGGCGCTCGCCGAGGTGCTGGCCAAGGGCGACTTCAAGGTCGACGAGGTGCTCGGCGACGCCGCCTACTCCGGGCAGCCCATCCTCGAGCTGGCGAGGGAGCACTCCTTCGAGCTGCTCGCCCCACCGCATCCCAACCTCGGCTCAGGGATAGACGGGCGCGACGGCTTCACCTTCAACAAGGACGCGGACATGTTCATCTGCCCCAACGGGCACCTGGCGGTGAGCAAGCGCTCGGTGACCTACAAGAACGACAACGGCCGCAAGGCGACATTCTACACATTCGACCGCGCCAAGTGCTCGGTATGCCCCCAGAGAGAGAAATGCCTGAAAGGCGCAAAGACCAAGACGTTCTCCGTCACGCAGCTCACCCCCGAGCAGCGCAGGCTGCTGGAGCACTCACAGACGCAGGACTTCAGGGACCGCCGGCGGGAGCGGTACAAGATAGAGGCGAAGAACGCCCACGTCAAGCGGGGCCTCGGCTACGGCAGGGCGATGTTCTACGGCCTCGACATGATGACAGTGCAGTGCGCTGTCACGATGTTCGTGTCCAACCTCAAGAAAATCTACACCAAAATCCCGTAAAAACACGGGGAAAACACACCTCAAAGCGCAATCTGCGCAAAAACGCCCACACGGCCTCGAACAAGCCCTCAGAAGCCCCCAACTCGAACAGTTTCCACATAAAAAAGCGTTTTCCCAAAAACCGGGAAAATGCCTCTATCGCCGTCATTTTTTTCCAAAAAAACGCCCTTGCCCTCAAAAATCCCCCAAAAACACGTATATTTTCAGTGCTTTCGAAATATCACGTCCCTACCAAAATGTTGGTTATCGTCTTGAGAAATTTGATGCGGTTTTTTACCAAGAAATCATGTCATCATCAGGGGTTTTTCGCCGTGAAACGGCGAGTGGTTTTTATCCTTGGGGCAATGTGGTGAGCCCTCGTAAGAGGGTGGCGGAGGGATTGTGTGGTTGGCGGCATGGAAACTCGTTTCCAATGACGCAAAACGCACAGTCGCACCGCCAAATGCGAAGCATTCCACATTGCTCCAAGGCTGTTTTTTATGTTTTTGTCTTTGATTCCATTCACGATTCTGCAACAATACATAATCTATCCCCCCAGAAATTTCCCACTGTACCCCAATCGGCCATTAGTGAGCCATAACGACCGATTGGTGGAGGGTAATAGGAGG
>JBNMIE010000134.1:0-4250 GCA_050873125.1 Prevotella sp. | reverse complement strand
GATGGCGCCATGATAGCTCGGGTCTGGTTTGGCGAGGGTGGGGAACTTGTCGGCATTGGCTTTCCAGTCGAAGGTGCCGCCGTCAACAATCACACCGCCGAGGCTGGAACCATGGCCGCCGATGAACTTGGTGGCAGAGTGAACCACCACATCGGCTCCGTGCTCGATAGGCCGGATGAGGTAAGGTGTGCCGAAGGTGTTGTCCACGATGAACGGAACGTTGTGCTTGTGGGCCACGGCAGCCACTGCCTCAAGGTCGGTCACGTCGGAGTTGGGGTTGCCGAACGTCTCGGCATAGACCACCTTGGTGTTGGGCTGGATGGCAGCCTCGAGCGCCTCGAGGTCGTTGACGTTGACGATGGTGTTGGTGATGCCCAGGTCGTGGAGTGTATGGGTGATGAGGTTGAAAGAGCCTCCATACATGTTGTCAGCCGCCACGATGTGGTCGCCCGCCTTGCAGATGTTCTGCAGGGCATAGGTCACGGCTGCCGCACCGGATGCCACGGCGAGTCCTGCCGTTCCGCCCTCGAGTGCCGCCACGCGGTCTTCAAACACGCCCTGGGTGGAGTTGGTCAGTCTGCCATAGATGTTGCCGGCATCGCGCAGGCCGAAGCGGTCGGCAGCGTGCTGCGAGTTGCGGAACACGTAGGAAGTGGTCTGATAGATAGGCACGGCACGTGCGTCGGTAGCCGGGTCGGCCTGTTCTTGTCCCACATGGAGTTGCAAAGTCTCAAAATGAAGTTTCTTGTTGCTCATGACTCTTTTCCTTTCTATTTTTTAGTTGTTATGATATGTTCTTGTTCACGGTTGCAAAGTTACGGCGAAATCCGCAGTCACACAATCGCACAGATAGGGCATATTGCCTACCACAAATATGGTATAATGGGGAGAAATGTCGGTTTTGTTAGTCTATAATGGAAGAAAAATCCTTGCAGGCCATCGACTTATGGGGATTTTCACTATATTTGCATAGTCAACCAAAACACAACGACTATGCAAAAATACGCTGATTACATACGACAGATAGAGATCGACTCGCTGTGGAGCGGCCGCAAGCATATCGTGTGGAACCTGGACCGCAAGGTGAACATTCTCAGTGGCATCAACGGCGTGGGCAAGAGCACGATATTAAATAAGGTGGTGAAGGGACTCGCCGCCGGCGGAGAGTTTACCAGTCATCAACTCAAAGGCGTCCATCTGCAGGTGGAGCCGGCAGACGCCACGTGGATACGCTTCGACGTGATCCGCTCGTTCGACCGTCCGCTCATCAATGCCGAGGTCATCTCGAAGGTGGACCTCAGCCTGGTCACCGAACTTGACTGGCAGCTCTACACCCTGCAGCGCAAGTATCTCGACTACCAGGTGAATGTGGGCAACCGCATCATCTCCGTGCTGCAGGAGGGAGGCGCCGACGCGGCGGAAAAGGCACAACGCATCAGCGAACCCAAGCGGAAATTCCAGGACATCATCGACCGGCTCTTCAAGGAGACCGGCAAGAAGATGATCCGGAGCGAGAACGAGATCAAGTTCTCCCAGATGGGCGAGACGCTCCAGCCCTATCAGTTGTCGAGCGGCGAGAAACAGATACTCGCCATCCTGCTCACAGTGCTGGTGGAGGACAACATGCCCTATGTGCTCTTCATGGACGAGCCGGAGGTGAGTCTGCACATAGACTGGCAGAAACAGCTCATCGACCTGATCATGGAGCTTAACGAGAATGTGCAAATCATCCTCACCACCCACTCGCCGGCAGTGATTATGAACGGGTGGATGAATCATGTGACCGAGGTGACCGACATCACCGTAAAAGAATAGCTTATGAGCAGGCGACTGAACGAGAACCTGTCGTCGCTCTACTTCGAGGCTGCCAACAAGCTCAACTCGAAGTCGGCGCGGCAGAAGATTGTGGCATACGTGGAGAGCTATGACGATGTGTTCTTCTGGCGCTCCGTGCTCAGCGACTTCGAAAACGAGCACCGTTATTTCGAGGTGATGCTGCCCTCGCGCCTGACCTTGACCAAAGGCAAGAAGCAGGTGCTCATGAACCTGCTGGAGGAAAGGGTGGGCGACAACATGATAGCCTGTGTCGACGCCGACTATGACTATCTGCTTCAGGGCGCCACCGCCGTGTCGGAGAAGATCATCCACAGCCGCTATGTCTTCCACACCTATGTCTATGCCATCGAGAACTACCAGTGTTATGCGCCGAGCCTGCACAACGTGTGTGTGATGGTGACGCTCAACGACCACGCTCTGTTCGATTTCGTAGACTATCTCACCAAGTTTTCCGAGGCTATCTTCCCACTCTTCGTGTGGAACATCTGGGTCTACCGCAACACCCACTACGGAGAGTTCACCATCACCGATTTCAACCGAGTGATAGAGACGGGCAATTTCAACCTTCAGAATCCCGACGCGGTGATAGCCCATGTGCGCCACAAGGTGGGCCGCAAGGTGCAAATGCTGCAGCGCGCCCATCCGAACGCCAAGGAAAGTTGGCTGAAACTGAAAGAGGAACTCAAGGCTTTGGGGGTGACTCCTCAGACCACCTATTTATATATACAGGGTCACCATCTCTTCGACAATGTGGTGGTGCCCATGCTGAAGCGCATCTGTGACCTGCTCATCCGGGAGCGGGAGAACGAGATTTACAGCAAGGCGGCACACACGGTGCAGAAGCATAACGAGATGTCGTGCTACACCCACAGCCTGGCAGACATCACGCAGATGCTCAAGAAGAACATGGGCTATCAGCGCAGTGAACCCTACAAGAGGCTCTGTCGCGACTTGGAACGTCTGTTCGGCGACCAACCGGAAGAGTCTGCCGACGGTAGGTGAGAGGAAGAAGATGGGTCCTTCACGGGACAAAAGACAAGCATGCGCCCTGCAAAAACAACGGACATGACCGATGGTTCGTGTCTCTTGTTCTTGCAGGGCGCATGCTTGTGTATATCGTTACTTGTTTGTATCTATACATTTTTCCAGAATGCCGGCGAGAAGATCACGAGGATTGTGAAAATCTCCAAACGTCCCATCAGCATCAGTATGGCGCATATCCACTTGGCAAAGTCGGGCAGAATGCTCCACGACATCGTGGGGCCAATCTCCAAGCCCAGCGTCGGACCGGCATTGCCCAGGGCACTGAGTGTGATGGTGATGGCGTTGGTGCTGTCAATGCCCGCGGCAGTGATGGTGAATGAGCAGATGATGCATAGGATGGGGTAGACCGTGAGGAAAGCCAGCAGCGTGACCCGCTTCGACTGTGGCACGTTCACGCCGTCAATCTTCAGCGGCAGCACGGCATTGGGGTGGAGCATCTGCTTGAACTCGTTTTTCACGCCCTTGAGCAGCATCAAGCCACGGATGCACTTGAAACCTCCACTCGTGGAGCCTGAGCAGGCACCGATGAACATGCAGATGGCGAGGATAATCCATGTCACATGTGGCCATTTTCCGGCATCGTCGTTGAAGAGACCGGTGGTGGTGATGAACGACACCACTTGGAACAGTCCGCTGCGGAAAGCGTGCTCCAGGTCGTAGTCGCGGTAGTGCATCAGCTCAAACATGATGAAGAGCGTGAAGACGGCGACGATGATGAAGTAGAAACGGCACTCGGAATTGCGGAACAGATTCTTCAGTTTCTTGCCGAACAGCGCCGTATATAATAAGGTGAAGTTGATGCCGGACATGAAGCAGAAGAACGTGATGATATACTCGATGAGCACGGGCTGCTTCATGATGCTTGAGTTCTGGGTGGCGAAACCTCCTGTGGCGGCGGTGGTCATGGAGTAGTTGAAACTGTCAAACACATTCATGCCCGCCAAGAGCAGACTGACGATGCAGGCTATCGTGATGAGCAGGTAAATCATCCAGATAGACTTGGCACTGGTGCTCAACCGCGGATGCAGCTTGGTCTTGATGGGGCCTGTGGCCTCGGCGGCGAAGACGCGCACCGATCCGCCCACCAGCGAGGGCAGCAGGGCGATGGTGAAGAACACGATTCCCAGTCCGCCAATCCATTGGGAGAGCGAGCGCCAGAACAGCAGTCCGTGGGGCAATCGCTCCACATCGTCGATGATGGTGGCACCCGTGGTGGTGAAGCCAGACATCATCTCGAAGAAGGCATCGGTGAAATTGTCGATGTAACCGCTGATGAGAAAGGGCATGGTGCCGAAGAGTGTGAAGCACGTCCACGTCAGAGTCACCACGAGATAGGCGTCGCGCCGTCCCATGGTGTTGTCCGCATTGCG
>JBNMIE010000133.1:0-4279 GCA_050873125.1 Prevotella sp. | reverse complement strand
TATATTTCAACCCTCATGGGGTTGGCATTTAACCGCAAAAGCCGCATGCTTTCATGTTTCCACATAAAAGACATACGGCTTTTCCTATTGAGTTTCCCTTGCGGGAGAATGTCACAAAACGTTGAGGCGTCCGCCTTTTGTATTAGAACGTGATGCGGAACATGAATCGGATGCCCTGCTTGTTGGCTGTGGGCAAGTCGAGATAGTTGAGACGGCGCACATACTCCACATGGAGAATCTTGAAGATGTTGTGGATGCCGACGAGAATCTCGACGTATGGGCGGTGGGGATTCATGATGTAGCTGCCTTCTGGGAATTCCATGAGCACCGGATCGTTGGGATGGAGATTGGGGTTGTTCTTGTCGGTCAGCTTACCCCACAGGCACTTCACGCCTAAGAATTCACGCCACTTGAGTTTCTTGAGCAGCGGAATGCGGTTGAAGATTTTTCCGTTCAAATCCCACGACATGTCAAGACTTGCATAGCGGTCGTTGAGGAACTCCATGTTGTTCAGCAAGTTGAAGGTCTCGTCCTCGAGGATATACGACATGTTGGCTGCCGGCATGATGAGCAACGGGAACGGCACCTTGTTCCACTGGGCACCGCCCTTGAGGTAGATGTCTATCTTTCCCCAACTCTTCATCCAAAAACGTTTGTAGATGGTCGCCTCCGTAAAGTTCGACTTATAGTCACCGCCCAGGAAATCCTTGAAGCCCATGGTGTGGCTCACACTGAAAATGGGCGCATCGAGGTTGATGGGCAGACGGCGCTGCTTGGTGTTGATATAGGTACGGCCCGGCGAGAAGGTCAGGTCTACCGCTGCCTCCGTCGTGCGGAATTTGGTGTCCTGCAGGGTGGACAGAGGACGGAACATCATGGTTCCCGCCGCCTGGTTTTCCTCGGTCTTCAGACTGGCGCGGATGCGGAGTCCCCACACTTCCTCCCAGTCAAAGCTGAACTTCTGCCGATTGTAGAACTGCATATTCTTCGAGTCGGTCCACTTGAAGGCGGT
Organism: Prevotella sp.; assembly: GCA_050873125.1. Taxonomy (GTDB): domain Bacteria; phylum Bacteroidota; class Bacteroidia; order Bacteroidales; family Bacteroidaceae; genus Prevotella. The sequence continues at coordinate 3,267 of JBNMIE010000133.1, read as the reverse complement.
GAACACATTATCCTTGTCGGTGCTGATATACTTGTCTGAAGGATACTCAATGTCATAGGTCGACTCCAGGGTAAGCGTGCGCTTGGGGAACTCACGGGGCAGATAATTCTTTTTGTTGAAAGAATAGGTCAACGCGCCGCGGTAGTAGTTCTTATGGGTCTTCCATCCATGGGCATAATAGCCCTCCAAGAACCAATGCTTGCTCAGGTTGGCTGTGGTCTGGGCGCTGATACGGGTACGGAGTCCGTCGATGAAGTTCTTGGATATCATGGTGTTGATCGGGCCGATGTCCACCTTGCTTGGATGTTTCTCGGTACCCGTCTCCACAAAGTTCTCGATAAACGCCTTGGCGCCGAACATGATATACTTGAAGCCCTTGATCTGCTCCAAATTGTGGATAAACTTGTCCATGGAGCTTTCGCCCTTCGTCAGGTTGACCGCCCGGTATTTGTCCCAGAAAGCCTCATCTTTCATCATGGCATCTGCCTCATGCCGCTCCTTGGCCTTACCTTTGAAGAGTTTGTTGGGCAAGGGGTCAAACACATAGTCGCTCATGCGGGTTGTACGCATGACCACAAACTTGCTGAGGAACTTGGCGAGTTTCATCTCGACCATCATGTCGTCACGGCTGAGCACCCACTCTCCGTCGGGCAGTTGGGTGTATTCCTGCTGTATCTGGAGATTGTCGACAAAGTTGACATCCGAGCGCTTCGGGATAGTCAGGTTGCACTTCTTCACATGCAGTGTGGAGTCGGTCAGCACCCAGAGCTCGCCACGGAATCCGAAGTCCTGCTGGTTGTTGGGCAGGAACTGCAGATGGTAGCACTGGTCGCGGTCGATATACACCGTATCTACTATATAATAGCGGTAGAAGGCTATGGCATCCTTGCCGATAGGACTGGTGAAGGGGTACTGGAGCAAGCGCACCTGGTCGTCATAGATGTCCACATCGGTGAAACAGTCCTTCAGGGCTGTGTTGAGGATATCGCCCGTCTCGATGAGCTGGTTGACGCCCGTGGAGTTCTGTCCCATGATGATGTCACGGGTGGTCTTGGGCGAACGTCTGTAGAGTTTCTGGGTGACCGTCTCGTCCACCGACAACGGAAGGATGAGCTTGTTGGTCCAGGGGTTCATCTCTATCTGGTCGACGAGCCACTGCTTGTTTTTCTTCTCCTCCAGTTTCGACGCATTCACCTCGTTCTCGGCGAGCGTAATCTTCTGATATTTAGTATATTGATAATAGTCATGGTTATCCAGGTCGGTGCGCTTCTTGGCGGCGATGACCCTTCTCATCAGTTCCACGGCAGGGTTGTCTTTTCTCTTATACTTCCTGCGCTTCGCTTTCACTACAACGTTGCCGAGCATCTTGGAGTCTGGTGTCAGACACACATGGAGTTCGGCAGGAGTGTTATTCTGAATAAGAATGCGCTGCGACTTGTAGCCAATCGCAGAAACGGTGAGATAATGTCCTGTTTTTCTCTCTATCGAGAATACTCCGGACACATTACTTGACTTGGCAATTTTCAAGTCCTTGTAGGCGACACTGGCAAACGCTATGCTGTCACCTGTCGCCGCATCGACGACAAAGCCCTTGATTTGGGCACTGGCTGTGAGAGCCAGTGTCCAAAGAAGGGTCATTAAAAACACTTTTAATTTAATCGATTTCTTCATCTGCTTCATAACCGCCCATTTCGCGGATTGCGTTCTTCAGCATTGTGTACTGCTGATAGAGGTTGTTGACTGCCTGCTCGCCACGAGTATAGTCGTGCATTGGGCTCTTGAGATAGAAGCTCAAGAAGCGCTGAATGCCATACCGACCGGCACGTGCAGCAAGGTCAGAGAGCAAGCAGAGGTCGAGCAACAGCGGTGCGGCGAGGATAGAGTCGCGGCACAAGAAGTTGATCTTGATCTGCATAGGATAACCCATCCATCCGAAGATGTCGATGTTGTCCCATCCTTCCTTGTTGTCGTTGCGAGGAGGATAATAGTTGATACGTACCTTATGATAATAATCCTTATAGAGATCTGGCTGTTTGTCGGCCTCGAGGATGGTCTCAAGGGTGGAGAGCTTGCTGACCTCCTTGGTGTGGAAGTTGGCTGGCTCGTCCAGCACGAGGCCGTCGCGGTTGCCGAGGATGTTGGTGGAGAACCATCCGCTCAAACCGAGGCAACGGGTGCCGAGGATAGGAGCGAAACCACTCTTGACGAGGGTCTGGCCCGTCTTGAAGTCCTTGCCGGCGATAGGCATCTTGGTCTGCTCGGCGAGTTCCCACATGGCAGGGATGTCCACCGTGGTGTTAGGAGCACCCATGATGAATGGAGCGCCTTCCTTCAGTGCGGCATAAGCATAGCACATAGAAGGAGCCACATGCTCGCGGTCGTCTTCCTTCATGGCCTTCTCGAGGGCTGCCACCGTGCCGTGAACCGGCTCGTAGACAGGCACATAGATTTCTGTTGATGCTGCCCAGATAACCACGATGCGGGCGCAATTGTTCTTCTCCTTGAAGTCGCGGATGTCCTTGCGAAGTGCCTCGACCATATCCCAACGAGTCTTGCAGTCCTTGACGTTGTCGCCGTCAAGACGCTTTGCATAGTTCTTGTCGAAGGCTGCCTTCATGGGGACAATCTTCTCCAACTCGTCTCTTACGGGCTCGATGTCTTTTTCTTTCAATACCTCAGCATACATTGCTGCCTGGTATGCATTTTGTGGGTAGACGTCCCATGTGCCGAACACGATGTCATCCAGCTTTGTCAATGGAACGATATCTGCGTAGTGGAGATATTTCTTGTCAGCTCCACGTCCTACTCTGATCTTGTCATACTGAGTCATTGAACCTACAGGCTTTGAGAGGCCTTTTCTCACGCTCAGCACACCTGTCATGAATGTGGTGGAAACTGCACCACAACCTACAACGAGGATACCCAATTTGCCGTCAGCCGGCTTTACATTTGTTTGTTTCATTTGCGGTATTTAAATTAGTTTATAAAGAAATATTAGCATTGTTAAGTAGTTGAAGGTCTTGTTTTCCCTGAAAACACCGTTAGGCCCATTCAAGCTGCAAAATTACTACTAAATGATGACAACTACAAATAAAACGCGAAATATCTGCAAAGTTTTCTTCCTCATAGGACAAATATATACCTGTTGGCGGAATTAATTTAGTGCATATTTAATTCTGCCAATGGGCTTGTCGTTAATGAAGTTTACGTATTGCAGAATGGTAAGTGCACTAATTTTGCCAATGATTCTGGCAAACAAACCATTAG
>JBNMIE010000132.1:0-4405 GCA_050873125.1 Prevotella sp. | reverse complement strand
GTTCTGGATGTTCACCACCTTCAGTGGTTCACCGCGACGGAGCACGGCGATATTGCCGTCTTCGAGATAGACCACCTTGTCTGTGTATTCCACAATAGGAGTAGCGTCGGAACCGAGGAAGAACTCACCGTTCTTGCCGATGCCCACCACCAGCGGACTTTGCTTGCGGGCAGCGATAATTTGTCCGGGCTCACGCTTGTCGAGCAAGGCAATGGCATAGGCGCCAATCACCTGGTGAAGTGCCAATTGTACAGCGGTCAAGGTGTCGAGTTTCTTCTTCACCTGGATGTATTCAATCAGCTGCACGAGCACCTCGGTATCAGTATCCGACCGGAAGGTCATACCTTTTTCTATAAGCTGCTTTTTGAGTTCGGCATAATTTTCGATGATGCCATTGTGGATAATCGCAAGATTCTTGGATTGGGAAAAATGGGGATGGGCATTGACTGAAGAAGGCACGCCATGAGTGGCCCAACGGGTGTGGGCAATACCCACAGTGCCTGAGACATTCTTGTCCTCGCAATAATGTTCGAGATCGGAAACCTTACCTTTTGTCTTGTAGACGTTCAGATCACCATTGTCATTGATCAAGGCAACACCGGCGCTGTCATAGCCACGGTACTCAAGGCGTTTCAATCCCTTAATCAGAACAGGATATGCCTGTTCGCTGCCTAAATATCCTACAATTCCACACATATATTAATATAATGAGCTTTTACAATAAATAATAGGGGTGCTAATCTCCCCAGGAGTTACAATAGCTTTAAACTCTGCAAAAATACGCCTAATTTTCGACATTGCCAAATCTTTGTCTATTATTTATGGAAAAATAATTCCATGCGTTCTCCGTCTGGACGGGAAAGCGGACGGACGGAACGGGGCAAAAACAAAAAAACCGCCCGGCTGAGCCGGACGGGAACTGTACTATCTGTTAATTGATAAGTGTCTAATTTAATAGAACTTGAAGTAGTTGCGAGCGTTGTTGTAGCTGATGTCCTCAACCATACGCGCAAGTGACTCCTGGTCGTTAGGCAGCAAACCATTCTCCACATCGTTGCCAAGCAGGTTGCAGAGCAAACGGCGGAAATACTCATGACGAGGATAGCTCAAGAATGAGCGGGAGTCGGTGAGCATACCCACGAAGCGTGACAACAGACCGAGCACGGACAGAGCGTTCATCTGACGGGTCATACCGTCGAGCTGGTCGTTGAACCACCAACCTGAACCAAACTGGATCTTGCCTGGGCAAGAGCCGTCCTGGAAGTTGCCGAGCATGGTGGCGATCACCTCGTTGGCACATGGGTTCAAGCAGTAGAGGATGGTACGTGTGAGCTTGCCCTCAGCATTGAGATGATTGAGGAAGTGGCTCATGGCACGTGCTGTGGTGAACTCGCCGATAGAGTCGAAACCAGTATCCGGACCGAGCTTGTCATACATCAGGCTGTTGTTGTCGCGGATGGCACCGTAGTGATACTGCTGTGTCCAGTCGCTTGCATAGTCCTGCTCTGCCATGATGGTGAGGATGCAGTGCTTGTACTTGCGCACCTCGTCGGCAGAAAGCTGCTGACCACGCATAGCCTTCTCGAAGATGGTCTCAATCTGAGAGTCTGTGTAAGGCTCGTCATAGAACTCCTCGATGCCGTGGTCAGAAAGACGGCAGCCATTCTCATGGAAGAAGTCGTGACGCTTCTGGAGAGCGTCCACCATATCCTGGAACTTGTTGATCTCAACACCAGAAACCTCGGCGAGCTTGTTCACATATTCTGCGAAGTCAGGCTTCTCGATGTTCATGGCCTTGTCAGGACGCCAAGCAGGAATCATCTTAATCTCGAATCCGCTCTCACGTGTCTGCTTGTGATAGCGCAGGTCGTCGATAGGATCGTCTGTTGTACATACACACTCCACATTGTAACGGCGCATGAAACCACGAGCGCTGTACTCTGGCAACTGGAGCTTTGCGTTACACTCGTCGTAGATCTCACGAGCGGTCTTGGGGCTGAGCTGCTTGGTGATGCCGAAAGCGGTCTTCAGCTCGAGGTGAGTCCAGTGATAGAGAGGGTTGCGGAAAGTGTAAGGCACGGTCTCTGCCCACTTCTCAAACTTCTCCCAGTCGCTTGTGTCCTTGCCTGTGCAGTATTTTTCATCCACACCGTTGGTACGCATAGCACGCCACTTGTAGTGGTCACCGCCAAGCCACAATTCTGTGATGCTCTTGAATTTGTGGTCGTTGGCCACCATCTCTGGGATGAGGTGGCAGTGATAATCGATGATCGGCATCTTAGCCGCATGATTGTGGAAAAGATCCTGCGCGGTCTTGGTTTCAAGCAGGAAGTTTTCATCCATAAATTGTTTCATCTCAATTATTGTTTTAAGAGTTACTTAATAGAGTCTTATCCGACCTTTATTTACAATGCAAATATACGGCATTTTTTTTGTATTCACGGAAATTTAAACTATATTTGCAAAACTTTTTTACGCAAACGATGTCGTAAGCATCATTATAACTCTTAATCAACATGAAGAATCAGCGCACAGGAAAGGTATTATTGATTTACACGGGAGGAACCATCGGCATGGGGTGCAACGCTCTTACAGGAGCGCTGGAACCGCTCGACTTCAACCATCTCATCAGCCGGCTTCCGGAATTCAAACAGCTTTCCACGGGAGTGGACACCTATCAGTTCAACCCCATCATCGACTCCAGTGACATGACACCCCGACTGTGGGCACAACTGGTGCGCATCATCGCCGACCGCTACGACCGCTACGACGGATTCGTCATCCTCCACGGCACCGACACCATGGCCTACACCGCCTCTGCCCTATCCTTCATGCTCGAGAATCTGACCAAGCCGGTCATCCTCACCGGCAGCCAACTCCCCATCGGACAGCTGCGCACGGACGGCAAGGAGAACCTCATCACCAGCATCGAAATTGCCTCTGACTACAAGTCCGACGGCACACCGCACGTGCCCGAAGTGTGCATCTATTTCAGCGGCCGCCTGCTGCGGGGCAACCGAAGCACCAAGCAGAACGCCGATGGCTTCGAGGCTTTCTCCAGTTTCAACTATCCCGACATCGGGCAGGCTGGTGTGAACATCCGCTACAGCGACCACCACATCCTCAAGCCCGACTTCACCCGCCCCATGATTCCGCACTTTGCCCTCGACTCCAACGTGGTGGTGTTCTCGCTCTTTCCCGGCATCCAGGACAACATCATCCGCCATGTGCTCGACGCTCCCGAACTGCGGTCCATCGTGATGCGCTCATTCGGCAGCGGCAACGCTCCGCAAAGCCCTTGGCTGAAGCGTCTTCTGAAAGAGGCGACCATGCGGGGTGTGACAGTGGTGAACATCAGCCAGTGCATCCGGGGCACCGTGGTGATGGACCGTTACGACACGGGCTACCAGCTCAAAGACGCCGGTGTGCTGAGTGGCTACGACAGCACCGTCGAGAGTGCCGTCACCAAACTGATGTATCTGCAGGCCATCTACAGCGACCCTCGTCAGATCCGCAATGCCATGAGCCGCTCTTTGGCTGGCGAGATCTCCATCCCTTCCTAATTTTCATTTTGCCAAAAAGAAATGTCATTTTGCCACCCGCGCCTCCAACAGCCTATTTTTCAACTGCTTACGGGTTGCAAATAAAAAGGTGGCAGAAAAACATCTGTCACCCTTAGAATTGTGGATATCATCCTCACAAAGCAATTAGTTCAAAATAGGAAACCAGTTTTGAACTAATTGTTCAAGGCCGTTGAACAAACAGTTCAGAGCCGAGTATCACAACGCTATAGTCGTCTGTATCAAGCACATGCTGCCCATACAGCGTCTTCATCCATTCCTCAAAGCGTTCTTCAGAAGCCACACTGTCCTGCAATGGTTGCAGGACATCTTTTTCAAAATCTGCGCCTTTGTTTGCTGCCGTCAGCAACAATTGTGAGTTGCCTGTATGTTTTTGAAGTTCTTCTTCCAGCTCTTCTTTGTACATGTCACGCCTCGACAGCTCATACATCATCAGCACATAGTGGGCCAAGGCATCACTTGTGGCGAACACCACAGACGTGCTGTCAAGGTTGAACATGCCGCTGCGGAAGCCTTCTTCCTCCAATGGATCCTTGCAACTGACCAACCGGGGAGGATTGCTGAAGTCGGCAAGTCGGGTGAAACTGTGCTCAAACACACCGGTCTCCCTGCTATAATGAAACACCACGCTGTCGCCATAGGCCATCCAACGGCATTCCTTCTTTCCCGTAAGCCATGCGGCGGCAAGGGTGGCGCACGAGCCTTCGTTGTAAAATTTGTTCAGCAATATGCCGTCACCCTCCTTGGCTCTTTTCTCATGTTCGTTGTAGAACGGCTCCCAAATGCCGTCCACCCATCTATCCAACTCGGAATAGGTACAGAGG
>JBNMIE010000131.1:0-4593 GCA_050873125.1 Prevotella sp. | reverse complement strand
GAGAGCGCACGGCAAATCCGTTTCAACTTCTGCTTTGGCGCTCCCTCGTGTGTGCCGTCGTGCAGTGAGGACATCGAGACCAGCGGCGCCGTGCTCGACAGCAAGGATATCGACGAACTGATGTCACGCGACGATATCGGTTTCTTGGCGGAAATGATGAACTATCCCGGAGTGCTCGCCCAAGACAAGGAGGTGATGGCGAAGATTTCAGCCGCCATCGCCCATGGAAAACCGGTGGACGGACATGCCCCGGGACTGACCCTCGAGCAGCGTCGGCAGTATGCCCAAGCGGGCATTACCACCGAACATGAGTGTGTGACGCTCGAAGAGGCACGAGACTGCGTGGCGGCAGGCATGCTGGTACAAATCCGTGAAGGCTCTGCCGCCAAGAACTACGAGGCGCTCATCCCGCTGTTGAAGGAGCATCCCGAGAGCGTTATGTTCTGTACGGACGACTGCCATCCCGACGATCTCATCCGCGGACACATCAACCGCATTGTGGGGCGCGCCCTGTCCGACGGCTACAACCTGTGGGACATCCTGCAAGCAGCCTGCGTCACACCGCAGCGTCACTACCATCTGCACTGGGGACTGCTGCAGGAAGGCGATGTCGCCAACTTCATTGTCGTGGACAATCTGTCGCCCCATTTCCGCGTGCTCCAGACCTTTGTGCAAGGCAAAGAGTTGTATAACTGCAATTCCTACCTACGCACCATCAAGTCGCAGTCCAAGTCCATCTCCAACCAGATGGCGATTCTCGACAACTATCCCAACCGTTTTGTGGCAAAGCCCATCAGTGTCAAGGACATCGCCATGACGCTCAACAGTGGCGACACGGCACACATCATCCGCGCTTACGACGGCAGTCTGCTCACCGGACACGACACGGTACATGTGACAGGCAACCCGATGACCGACATGCGCTACCCCTGGAACGAGGTGCAGAAGATTGTGGTCTACAACCGTTACCGCGAAGGAGCACGCCCTGTGACCGGGCTCATCCGTGGCTTCGGCATCAAAGACGGAGCCATGGCGGCTTCCATCGCCCACGACTGCCACAACATCGTCGCCATCGGCTCGTCGGACGAGTATATTGTCAAGGCGGTGAACCGAGTGATAGAGATGCAAGGCGGACAGGTGGCCATAGCGGGGGAGGAGATGACAGACACAGCCCTGCCCATCGCCGGTCTCATCTCGCCGCTCAGCGGCCACGAGATTGCCTACCGCAGTTCGCGTCTCCGCGACACCATCCGGCAGGCGGGATGCCCGCTCAACGCGCCGTTCATCACCATGGCGTTCATGTGTCTGCCCGTGATTCCCGAACTGAAACTCACCGACCGCGGACTCTTCGACAACAAGCACTGGAGCTTTGTCTCGTCTATAGAGGACAAGAAAAAATAGCGCAAACATGCGCCTCAGACATACGTAAAAAAGAGAAACCGAGTGTCTCATCGCCTGATTGACGATAGACACTCGGTTTCTTATGTTGTAAAAAACTTTCCTAATAAAATCGTTAGTGGCCGACTTCTTATGCGTTAGTGTGCCATTAACGATGCCTTAATGGCACACTAACGACCCGTTAATGGCGGACTAATCAGATTTTCACCGCGGTGAAAGTCCTAACGTCCGGCAGCCCCTGTATTTAAAGGGCATGGAGTAGCAAAAGGAAGAAAAGTCAGAGGAAAATCGTTGTAAAATCTTTTCAGAAGGCGAACCCGCGCTTACAGTTCGCCAGCCTCTACGAGAAGCACCACACGCTCCGTCAGGCGGTCGGTGCCGTTCGGGTCGTAGCCCTTGGTCAGACTGGCGCCAAACGCCCAAGCAAAGGCTTGCCAGAAACCGGCACGGATAGGGCCCAAGAAAGCTTTCACCAAGCCGTAGGCAGAAGAATTACACTCTCTGTTGACCAATTTGATGAGCAACTTGCCCTGCGCATAGGTCAGCTTCTTCATACGGGGCGTGTATTCCTTTTTGATGTCTTCCTCCACCCGTTTCAAATACTGGTCTTTCGCCCGCTTGTTGGGCAGGGTCTGGAGCATGTCATACACCTCAAGGATGATGGCGTTGCACTCCTTGGCGATGGGCAGCACCTTCTTCACATTGTATACAAGGCGGTTGTAGGCGGCACGCTGCTTGGCGTTTTTAAACTCGAGGGGAGGGTAGACGTAGACATTGTTCATCTGCACATACTGTATGCTGTCGCGCCCTAACAACACCTTTCCCACCTTGAGCATGGGCACAAAAGTAGGGTTGTCCATGTCCACCTCACGGTCTTCGGGGTTTACCTGCACGGGATTGCTGTTCTGCGCCCGCAGCGACGCGCATCCGCAGCACACCAGCCATATCAGAAGAAATGCTCTTATCCTTGTCATGACGGCAAAAGTAGTTATTATTTTCGATATGACAAAAGATTTGTAATTGTCTTTTAGCCGTATTTCATATATTTTGTTTAACTTAGCGCACAGAAACAAACAACAGCGCGAGAATGAAACTTTGCATCATTGTTCCTTGCTACAACGAGGAAGAAATACTCAACTGGACGGTGGAACGACTGCAGCTGCTCACTGCCCGGCTCAAAGAGGAGACTGAAACGGAAGCCCACATCCTGCTCGTCGACGACGGCAGCCGCGACCGCACATGGTCCATTATCCAGCAGTGCTGCACGCAGTATGACAACGTGTCCGGACTGAAATTCTCCCACAACGAGGGCCATCAGAACGCCTTGTGGGGCGGTATTGAACAATGTGTGGATAAGTTTGACGCATCTGTGTCTATCGACGCCGACCTGCAAGACGACGAGAACGCTATCGTCGACATGGCGAAGCAAGCCAACCAGGGGGCGGACATCGTGTATGGCGTGCGCAAGCGGCGCGAGACCGACACGCTCTTCAAGCGCGCCACGGCGCAGGGTTTCTACCGCATCATGCAGACCGCCGACCCGGAAATCATCTACAACCATGCCGACTTCCGATGGATGAGCCAACGCGCCATGCGGGCACTGCTCTCTTATCCCGAGCGCAACCTCTTCCTTCGCGGTGTGGTGAGACAACTCGGATTCCGCGAGGGCTTTGTCTACTACGACCGCAAGGCGCGCACGGCAGGAGAGAGCAAGTATCCGCTGAAGAAGATGATACAGTTCTCCATCGACGGCATCACGTCGTTTTCCGTGGCTCCTCTGCGCTGGATTACCTACATGGGACTGCTCATGACCCTTGTCGCCGTCTTCATGATCGTGTTCGCCCTGGTGGAGCACTGCCAGGGAAAGACCATCGAAGGATGGACCTCCATGCTCGTGTCTCTATGGTTTATCGGTGGCGTGGTCACCACGGGCGTGGGCATCACCGGAGTGTATATCGGGAAAATCTATACGGAAGTGAAGCGCCGACCACGCTATTTCATTGAGGAAAGAATAAACATTTAGCAGAGGATTCCACATCTTCTGCTTTATTTTTCCACATATTTAAACCATTGTAAGTCAGAACTATATGCACAAATCCACAACGTTATCCAAGATGTTATCCACAGGGTTGTCCCTGATGTTCATGCTCTCTCTGACCGGTTGTCAGAAGCAAAAGCCCGTGATAGGGGAGCAGTTGCACTTCACCAACGACATCGTCTGCCCTTATACGCCCGTCAAAGACCAGGGCAGAAGCAATGGATGTTGGATCTACGCCATGCTGGCCACCATCGAGAGCGAGCACATCCTCAGAGGCGATTCTGTTCATCTGTCACCACAATATGTGATGTATCAGCAACTGAAAGACCAGGCTGTCAAGCGCTATCTCTCCCAAAGCCGCATCTCTTACAGCGACCGGGGCGTGATGCCCATGCTGCTCCAGCTCATCGACGAGCACGGCTTGATGCCCTACGACTCCTTCCACAGCGATGCCAACTTCATCGTCACCCGCCGTAAGATGTATCGGGTGGTGGACGAGTGTGTGGCGCGACGCAGCGGACTGAAAGACATGGAGGAAAAGGTGGACGACCTGCTGCAAAACGAGATTGCCCCTATGCCGCCACATGTCTATATGTTCGGCGTGGAATACACGCCGAGAGAGTTTGCCCACAGTGTGTGTATGCCCGACGAATACGTGGCTTTCACCAGTTATCAACACCACGATTTCAACACCTATGTGGATTTGGAAATACCTGACAACAAGACACATAGCAAATTCTATAATGTAACTATCAACACACTTGTCAACAAGGTTGTCAACACCCTCCGCCAAGGTCATCCAGTAGGGTGGGAGGGAGACATCAGCGAACCCGGCTTCTCTTTCCAAAGAGGTGTGGCACAACTCCGCGACGACCGCCATCTCTGCTCACAAGCCGAACGCCAAAAAGACTTTGAGCAGTTTCGCACCACCGACGACCACTGCATGGAACTCGTCGGACTGGCGCACGACAACCATGGGCAAACCTACGTCATCTGCAAAAACTCCTGGGGCACCAAGAACCCCTATGGCGGACTGATGTATATGTCGCTGGCCTATCTGCGCAGCAAGACCATAGCCGTGGTCATCAACAGAATGGTGCTCGACCGCCCGTCATAAGAGTGAAAACCGCGGAAGAAAAGATATCCCCAAAAGGTGT
>JBNMIE010000130.1:0-4783 GCA_050873125.1 Prevotella sp. | reverse complement strand
ATAGGCTGCTCATCGCCACCATCGGCATGAGCGCCAACAAGAACAAAAAAGCCCGAGGCTCTGCAGCCCCGGGCTTTTTATGTATATAGAGATTGTGCCTTCCCCAACAGGGGGAAGGACACAAACGAAATCTGTTTAGAAGATTACCTTCTTGCCGTTCACGATGTTGATCTGTCCCTTGACAGGAGCAGCCAAACGCTGGCCCTGGAGGTTGTAGATCTTCGAGTCTTGAACCTTGTCAGCCTTGGCAGAAGAAATGCCAGTGGCGGTAGAGGTGTAGAGGCCGAAGTTGAGATCAGTCTTTCCTCCTTCAAATGATGAGATATAAATTTGATTAGCTTTGCTACCTGAAGCAAGACCTGTTACAAATTCACCAGCTTTTACATTTTCAATTGTTCCCTTATCAATATTAACGACATAAAGGGCTTTATCCTTAAGATAACGTGTCGAACTGTATGCCTCAGAAACTCCTGAAACACCTGCTATATACAACTTTCCATCAGATAATGTAGAAGCTGTACAATTGTTAACCCAATAATTCGTATCTGTTTTTTTACCTTCATCTATACCATCTTGTACAAATGATTTCACAGCAAAATCAGATTTGCCAATCAAAGCAACGAATACATCCGATCCACCAACAGAAGACTTCGTCAAGTCAAAACTGTTTTTACCAGTAAAGTCTCCAACGACAGCTAAATTATCTCCTACAGAGTATACAGATTGAATATTACGTTGTTCATTACATTCATTAGCCCAATCATATTCTCCTACATAAGGATTAACTTGAAGAGAATTGTCTTGAAGATTGATTTTTGACAATACATAACCTTTCGCTGTGCCATAGTTTACCTGTGTACCCAAATTGAATGTATAAGCTTTCTGATTCTCAACTTGACCGAACAGACCCTGATAGTCATAGCCGGAAACTTGAGAAACGACATAGAGAAAACCATCTGCTATTGCGAATTTTGAAGACTGGATATCTGCTCCCAAAGAAGCCCGCTTTGGACCAGAAAGCACATAAAGGAATTTATCAACTCCCAGATTAGAATTTAATGTAACAATAGCAAGAGTCTGAGTAGACACACAGCCATAACCCGTATAGCTACCAGCTGTTAAGGACTCTGATTTGTCTGCATTGGTAATAACACTGGTAAAGTTAAGGGCAGCATAAAGCTTTCCATCAACATTCAAAATTTGCTCGGGGTTGCATTGAACTTTACTATAATATCCATATTGATCCATGTCCTTTAGTTCTTGGTCAATAGATGGAACAACCGAGTTGAGTGCAGTCACATTACCATCTTTATCGAAATGCGCAAAGAATGTTGAGCACTTACCACCATCACTGTCATCATACCCATTGATCTTCTTATCACCAAGTGTAAGAGTCTTAGCAAAACTACCAGCCACATAGACACCACCTTCATTGTCTGCAATGACAGAAGCAATTGTTCCAGCAATATTCTTAGTCCAAGAAGTTGCTCCATACTTGGCCAAAGTAGTGTATCCTGCACCATAGCTTGCAACAACCTGTGATCCATCAGAAGTAATGGAAATTTGGCTACTCAAACTTTCTGCATAGGCCACTGTATTACTACCTGCGGCCAAGGAATAAACTCCATTAGTCATTACATTTTCGCTGCCGTTCAAAGTCCAGTTGCCGAACTTTGAGTCAGCGAATGTTGTCATTGCTGTCAAAAGCAATGATGCTACTAAAGTAAATTTTCTCATAAACTTGTTGTTTAAAAATTGATAATTCTCTCTATATTAATTTCTGGATTAATCATCACGATAAGATGTTGGAGCCGCCCCTACTTGAGGCTCTCCAACAAAGGTTTCAAGCGCACGTCGCTCGGACGGGGCGCATTGTAGGTGTGCAGGTTTCCCTGGCGGTCATAGATGAGGAAGAAGGGAATGCCCTTTACGTTGAGGGCGTCGCACAACTTGTTGTCCCGATTGTTCAGGAGGTTGCCCTCCAAGCCCAACTGCTTCACCTTCTTCTTCCAGGCATCGGCACTGGTGTCCACCGATACGGAGAGGAACACCACATCCGGATTCTGCAGTTCCTTTTCCAACTGCTTCAGATGGGGAATCTCACGAATGCATGGCACACACCAAGAAGCCCAAAGGTCGACATAGACATACTTGCCACGGAACTGGGCGAAATCCACCTTGTTGCCCTGCAAGTCATAGAGATCCACACCGGCAGGGAAAGGCTTGCCCGACACGGAAGCACGGCGAGCCTCAAACTCCCGCACCCATTTCGGGTCGAGTTGGTATTTGGCGGTCAAAGACTTGAGTTCTGCGAGTCCCTCCTCAAAGCCGGAGGAATAGTTGAACGAGGACACGTGCTTCGAAAGCAAGGCGTTCTCCACGTTGCGCTTCAACTCGGGGTTGACACAGCAGCAGTTTTGCGCCTCCACCTCGGCGATGCGCTCACTGAGCGTGCCCTCGGGAACGGAAGCCAGCACCAAGCGCGACGAGGCGTCGAAGGCTTGGGCGGAGTGGCAATTGAGACAGCCACAGAGGGTCTTCACCTGCTGCGGCATGTCGAAGCCCAGAGTCTTGGCGTCCTTGCCTGTGATGAAACGGATGCTCTCAAGATTCTCGAAAGTGGTGGTCGACGCCCACACGTTCATATACTCGGTGATGGAGGGAGAGGTCTTGTACTGGCTGCAGAGCGCAGCTGCCTTGGGCACATAGCTGCCGACAAGTAGACGGACGGAATCGGCAGACAGCTGACGGCCCTTCATCCACAAGTCCTTGGCGACGGCAGTCACATGGTCGTCGAACGCCATCAGCGCCTTGCTGTCGTTGTTCACGCCAGAGACCACCATGCTCTTGTCCTTGAAGGAGAACGAGAAGGAGGCTCTCCCCTTCTTGTCCATCATGCAAAGCGGACGGATCATCTGGCTCTGTCCAGCCACGCCCACGAGCTTGTAGACATGGTAGGGAGA
This sequence comes from Prevotella sp., assembly GCA_050873125.1. Lineage (GTDB taxonomy): Bacteria > Bacteroidota > Bacteroidia > Bacteroidales > Bacteroidaceae > Prevotella. Next base: position 1,820 of record JBNMIE010000130.1, on the reverse strand, counting down.
AACGGGAACGCTGACCTGCGCCTTGTTACCATGGATACGCACGGTGTCGATGGTGTTCTTCCCCGATTGTCCGATGGACATGAGGAAGAGCTGGAGGCCTTCGGGAGCCTTTCCCTTGAGCGTCGCCTCCACCGACAATCTTTGTGCCCCGGCATGGAGCGCAAAGACTGCCAGCAAAAGGATGAGCGAAAATATCTTTTTCATTTACTGTATACTGTTTTTATAGAAGAGTGACGACACGCGGCCACAGCAGTTCTTGTAAGCTTTCTTGGGCTGGATGCTGGCAGCGTTGTCGGTGCGCACATCCTTGCAGTCGTAGACATAAACGCTGCCACGACGGGTAGCATTGTCGTAGGTTGCCACATAGAGTTCGTCGCGGTCGAAGTCTGTGTCGATGCAGGTAATCTCCTCTGTGTCGCTGTATTTCAGCACATACTGGCTCTTGTCGGGGAAAGAGAGCGACGAGGCATTGGGCAGATAGACGTAGACACGGTTGTCCAGCGCATAGTACATTCTTTCGTAGACCGAAGAGCCTACAAACTGTGTGCCCTGAGCGGGAATGGCCATCTCCGAAGTAGGTTGGAGAAGTTGGGGAGAACTGAAGTCGAAATCCTTGAGTGTGCTTGATGTGAGCTTCCAAAGGCACAGGGCATTGGTAGACTTCTGTTGTGCCAGGATATACATATAGGTCTGATAGGTGGCCTCATCCGGTGTCAATGCCGAATAAACAGAAATCAAGCGATAGCCAGCCAACTTGTCGCCCGTGTCCACGAAGGGACTACGTCCGTAGTAGGACTGATAGGCATCATAGGCTCCCACACGGCTATTCTCATAGTCGGGATAGAAATTCTGATAGTTCAAACCCTGGAAGCCCTTGTATTTGCACACGCTGATGTGGGAAGGATGGAAGTCGGCGTAAGTGTTGGAGGTGTAGCCGAACATATAGTTCAGATCCACAAACATATACTGCTTCTTGTCATAATCATAGGCGTATGGGTTGCCGTTGTTGGCGTCAGCGAAATAAGCGGAGGCCTTGAAACCCGGAACTGTTTCACCGTAGTTGACGTCGGTGAGCACGGTGAAGTTGTTGGCATCCAGGAAATAGCAATGGTCGTGGGTGGAGATGGAAAGACGGGTGATGTTTTTCGGATAGGTCACCGTCACCAAGTTGGCGCCCACAAGTCCGTCTTCCGACATGCCCTCGTTCATGCGTGCAAAGCTGTGCTCGGTGATGACTTCCTGCTTGCCCTGGGCAATGTCCTCAGGAGTGAGGGTCTTGATGAAAGCGAGGTTGCCGTGTCCGTCGGCATCTGTAGAGCAAACGAGCAGACCCTCCTCGAAGAGGCGGTTGACATTGATGCGGTAGTCAATGGCCTTGCCCACACTTCCGTCTGTCACCGTGAGATGGGCATAATAGGTGCCGCCCGAAAGGAAACGGTAAGAGAGCTGACGGTCGTCGCTCACTTTCTTCAGTGCTCCCTTTGAGCCATTCACATAGGTGCCGATCTTCCACTCATACTTGAGTTGGCTCTCGTCGCTACCGGTATAGGATATCTCGGGGTTGATGACGCACTCGTTGCCCAAGTCCACATTCACGGTAGGCATGTCTGTGTCCGACTCGCCCTTGATGGAGAGCGAGGGCAACTCACGGTTTCCGAGTGTGCTGTCGTCATCGACACACGATGCGAGTGAGAGCGACAGGAATGCCGCCATCACGCACGTGTTGAAAATATATCTTGTTTTCATGTTGTCTTTACCTATTTAACCTGTTGGCGGAATTAATTTAGTGCATATTTAATTCTGCCAATGGGCTTGTCGTT
>JBNMIE010000129.1:0-4833 GCA_050873125.1 Prevotella sp. | reverse complement strand
GTGTCGCGGCGGGCACCGAAATAGCCGGGGAGTTTCCCGTAGACCTCCTGCCCGGGAACAACGATATTGTTGTCGTAAAAATCCATCTTGATATACACTTGGTACTCACTGTTGTAGAGATACCCCTTGAACGGTTTGTCGTTCGTTTGCGCCTGTAGACAGAGGGCGGTGAAGAGCAATAGGATGGATGATAAGAATTTCTTCATAGTCTATCTGATTTTTATCGGTGCAAAGATAGCTTATTCCGTTTAATTTATATCATTAAAAGAACATTATTTTGAAAAAAGGTGAGTCAATACTTTGCATATTATCATTTTTATGTTATCTTTGTGGCTAAAAGAGTAGGCAGTTTCAAAAGACATAATGAATAATCATATGATATGTAGCCTGCGTAAAACTAACGCTTATGATGAAAGACAAATTATTGCCTGATTATATTTTTGAAAGTAGTTGGGAAGTATGCAATAAGGTAGGCGGCATCTACACGGTCCTGTCCACAAGGGCAAAGACGCTGCAGGAAGCCATGAAAGACCACATCATCTTTATCGGTCCGGATTGTTGGAAAACCACTCCTTGTCCCTATTTCACCGAAGACGAGCAGTTGCTCGCCGACTGGAAGAAGCAGGCAGCTACCGAAGGACTGAACGTGAGGATCGGACGCTGGAATGTGCCGGGCGAACCGATTTCCATCCTTGTGGATTTCACACCTTATTATAATAAGAAGAACGAGATTTACACCCACCTGTGGGAGAAGTTCAAGGTGGACAGCCTCCATGCCTATGGCGACTACGACGAGGCTTCCATGTTCTCATACGCCGCCGGACTGGTGGTGGAGAGTTTTTACCATTTTTGTTTGAACGAATCGTTCAAGGTCATCTACCATGGCAACGAGTGGATGACAGGTCTTGGTCTGCTCTATGTGAAAGACAGGCTCCCTGCCGTTGCCACCATTTTCACCACACACGCTACCAGCATCGGCCGCAGCATTGCCGGCAACAACAAGCCCCTCTATGACTATCTCTTTGCCTATAATGGCGACCAGATGGCGCAGGAGCTGAATATGCAGAGCAAGCACAGCATCGAGAAGCAGACCGCCTTCAATGTAGACTGTTTTACGACGGTGAGCGAGATTACCGCCAAGGAATGTAAAGAACTTTTGGACAAGCCCGTCGACGTGGTGCTGCCCAATGGTTTTGACAATAGCTTCGTGCCCAAAGGCATCACCTTTACCCGCAAGCGCAAGGCGGCACGCCAGAAAGCGTTGCGCATTGCCAACGCGCTGCTCGGCACCGATCTGCAAGACGAGGACACATTAATCGTTTCTACCAGTGGTCGTTACGAGTTCCGCAACAAGGGCGTCGACGTGTATATCGAGGCGATGAACCGCCTGCTGAGAGACCAGGACTTGAAGAAGACCGTGCTGGCATTCATCGAGGTGCCCGGTTGGGTAGGGGAGCCTCGCAAGGATTTGCAGGAGCGGCTCGACAGTGACAAGAAATTTGACACACCCCTTGAGGTGCCCTGCATCACCCATTGGCTGCACAACATGAGCCACGACAACGTGCTCGACATGCTGAAATACCTCAATATGCAGAACGGCAAGGACGACCGCGTGAAGCTCATCTTCCTGCCCTGCTATCTGACCGGCAACGACGGCATCTTCAACCTTCCCTATTACGATGTGGTGCTGGGCAACGACCTCTGCATCTATCCTTCCTATTACGAGCCTTGGGGCTACACCCCGCTGGAGGCTGTGGCGTTCAAGGTGCCCTGCATCACCACCGACCTCGCTGGCTTCGGCTTGTGGGCGAACAGCGAGAAGGGCGGCTACAGCGAGATTGAGGACGGCGTGAAGGTCATCCACCGCACCGACTACAACTATTCCGAGGTGGCGGACGCCATCAAGGACACCGTCGCCAAATATTCCGGTTTCACCAAGGCGCAGGTGGCGAAGGCCCGCTCCAATGCCGACAAGCTGTCGAAGAAGGCACTGTGGAGCAACTTCATACAATATTATTATGAAGCCTACGACATCGCCCTCCGCAAGGCCGAGGAGAGAAAGAACAAATAAGAAACTAAATAATATTCCCGAAGATTATGAAAATCAAAGCAGATTATTCCAACGCTCCCCAGTGGAAGGAGTTGGCTGTGAAATCTAAACTTCCAGAAGAACTGAAATGTCTGGATGAGTTGGCCCACAACATGTGGTGGTGCTGGAACTATGAGGCACGCGACATGTGGCAGAGCCTTGACAAGGACCTCTATGAGCAGGTGGGTCAGAACCCCGTGCTTCTGCTCGAGAACCTCAAGTATGAGCGCAAGGAAGCCATTGTCAAGGACAAGGCAGTCATGAAGAAGGTACACGACGTGTACAAGAAATTCCGTGAATATATGGACGTGGAGCCAGACAAGACCCGTCCCTCTGTGGCCTACTTCTGTATGGAGTATGGTATCAACCAGGTGCTGAAGATCTATTCCGGCGGTCTGGGTATGCTTGCCGGCGACTATGTGAAGGAGGCTTCCGACAGCAATGTCGACATGTGTGCTGTGGGCTTCCTCTATCGCTATGGCTATTTCAAGCAGTCGCTCAATATGGACGGCCAGCAGATTGCCAACTACGAGGCGCAGAACTTCAACTCCCTGCCCATCGAGCGCCAGCTCAACGAGGACGGCACACCGATGGTCATCGACGTGCCTTATATGAACTATCAGGTGCATGCCTATGTGTGGAGAGTGAATGTGGGCCGTGTGAAGCTCTATCTGCTCGACACCGACAACGATATGAACTCCGAGTTTGACAAGCCTATCACCCACTCGCTCTATGGTGGCGACTGGGAGAACCGCTTGAAGCAGGAAATCCTGCTCGGTATGGGTGGCATCCTGCTGCTCAAGAAGTTGGGCATCAAGAAAGACATCTACCACTGCAACGAGGGCCACGCCGCACTCTGCAACCTGCAGCGTCTGTGCGACTATGTCGACGGCGGTTTGACCTTCAACCAGGCACTCGAGCTTGTCCGTGCCTCCTCTCTCTATACCGTCCACACTCCAGTGCCCGCCGGCCACGACTATTTCGACGAGGCGCTCTTCGGCAAATACATGGGCGGCTATCCACAGCGCTTGGGCATCACATGGGATGAGTTCATCGGCATGGGCCGTCAGAACCCCGACGACCACTCAGAGCGTTTCTGCATGTCCACCTTCGCCTGCAACACCTGCCAGGAAGTGAACGGTGTGAGCAAGCTCCATGGATGGGTGAGCCAGCGCATGTTCGCCCCCATCTGGAAGGGCTACTATCCCGAGGAGAACCACGTGGGCTATGTGACCAACGGTGTCCACTTCCCCACCTGGACCGCTACCGAGTGGCGCAAGGTATACCAGAACTATTTCGACTCCAACTTCATGTACGACCAGAGCAACGAGAACATCTGGCACGCCATCTACAATGTGCCCGACGACGAAATCTGGGAGACCCGTATGGCATTGAAGAAGAAGCTCGTCAGCTACATCCGTGAGAAGTTCACCGAGACTTGGCTCAAGAACCAGGGCAACCCTGCCCATGTGGTTTCGCTCTTGCAGCGCATCAGTCCCGACACACTGATCATCGGCTTCTGCCGTCGTTTCGCCACCTACAAGCGTGCCCACTTGCTCTTCACCGACCTCGACCGTCTCTCCAAGATTGTCAACAATCCAGAGCATCCAGTGCAGTTCATCTTCTCCGGTAAGGCTCACCCTGCCGACGGTGCTGGTCAGGGCTTGATCAAGAAGATTTTCGAGATCAGCCAGCGTCCCGAGTTCCTCGGCAAGATCATCTTCCTCGAGGACTACGACATGCAGTTGGCGCGCCGCCTTGTTTCCGGTGTCGACATCTGGATGAACACGCCGACCCGTCCACTCGAGGCTTCAGGTACCTCTGGCGAGAAGGCAGAGATGAACGGTGTTGTCAACCTCTCCGTGCTCGACGGATGGTGGGTTGAGGGCTATCGCAAGGGTGCCGGTTGGGCACTTCCCGAGAAGCGCACCTATGAGAACCAGGGCTATCAGGATCAGCTCGATGCCGCCACCATCTACGGTCTGCTCGAGAACGAGATTATCCCGCTCTACTACGACCGCAACGCCAAGGGCTACAGCGAAGGTTGGGTGAAGACCATCAAGAACTCCATCGCCACCATCGCTCCTCACTATACGATGAAGCGTCAGCTCGACGACTACTACGACAAGTTCTATTGCAAGGAGGCAGCCCGCTTCGCCAAGTTGTCCGCCAACGACAACCGTCTGGCCAAGGAAATCGCCCTTTGGAAGGAGACTGTGGCAGAGCGTTGGGACGGCATCCACGTGGTGTCAAAGGACGACAGCGCCCTCAACAACATCGAGACCGGTGTGCCATGCACCATCAAGTATGTGATTGACGAGCAGGGCCTCGACAACGCCATAGGCTTGGAGCTGGTCATCATCAAGAACCAGAACGAGGCAGAGAGCGTTTACGACGTGAAGCCATTCGAAATGAAGGGTCACGAGGGCAACAACTACACCTTCGAGTGCTCGTTTGAGCCAGATGTAGCCGGTTCGTTCAAGGTTGCGGTACGTATGTATCCGAAGAACGAGAACCTGCCACACCGTCAGGACTTCTGCTACGTGAAGTATCTCGATCTGTAATCTTTACAGAACAAGCAATATAGACTATATTTGCGGGAACACCCCCATACCAGGGTGTTCCCGCTTTTTTGTTTTAAGCGGGCTGGAGGGCGGTCGTATCCCGTTCAGTACCATGCTGTTTCCTCCAAATTTGGGGGCGAAAAGGGTGGGGGAATAACCCCACCCCCCTCAATTAACAAT
>JBNMIE010000128.1:0-4910 GCA_050873125.1 Prevotella sp. | reverse complement strand
TGCCCAGGTGGCGGAATTGGTAGACGCGCACGTTTCAGGTGCGTGTGTTTCACGACGTGCAGGTTCGAGTCCTGTTCTGGGCACTACTTCTGATATTTTCAAGACATGTTGGAGAGGTGGCGGAATTGGTAGACGCGCTACTTTGAGGGGGTAGTGAAAATTGTTTCGTGGGAGTTCGAGTCTCCTCCTCTTCACAAACGAGCAGAGTTGCAAAGAGTCATTCTTTGCAACTCTGCTCGTTTTATGCATCTCAGACGGATGGCACAAGAAGAGAATCAAATAACCAAAATGTTTCTTATCCATTTGCAATATCTGCCACCATCTCTCTATTTAATTAGCAATCAGTAGGTTACGGGTTGCACATAACCCACATTTTTGTCATCATCTGCCACCAATGTTTTTCATGATTTATCTGATTAACTATTGCGTAATTTGCCATATAATAAACTATAGAAAAACATACATCTCGCCATTCTATTGGACGCAACCACGATACAAATTCGTTCACCAGCTTGAACAAGTAGTTCCTCCGCTCCGAACAATGTGTTCAACACGTATTCCCATTTTTGAACTATCCATCTCAAGATGATCCCCCATTAGAGGTGACAGATGCGATATTTGCCATCGGTCATCTGCAACCTGCAAAGCACTGAATATCAATATAATGCACGTATTGGTGGCAGAATGGCAAAATTAGAGAAAACTTCATTTCTACCCATATCAATCAAACGACTTTCAGAAGTTAAAGTATAATATTTGTTAATACATACACTTGTATTTTGCAAATATTAGTTTTTTTTTACCTTTGTTGCGATTAAATGAGCATACATAAACATAAGATTCTTTAAACGTGACTTCTTACCGAAACAAGTTAACAATTATAGTAATCCTACTGCTTCTCGCACATTTGCCCTCAAAAGCTCAAATTTTCGAGACGCGGCATAAAGTGGACACGCTCTCACTGTCGCAGAGAATATCACTCCACACAAACGCAACAGATTGGCTATTAGCCATTCCCAACGTTGGTGGGGAATTTGATGTAATAGGGAGGAATTGGGGACGTTATGCCATAGGAGTTGACATCAGAGGCCGATGGACACCCAAGCACACTTTCCTACCAAATAACGTATACAATCTTACAGGCATACGACTGTATTTCCGCAACTACTACCGTCCAAGACAATTGGCCATTTACGACAACAAAGGAGACAAAGTGGTGGATGGTGTTCCTCGCTCGACTGGCATACTAAACAGATTATTTTCTTGTCGCCGCAAAACGATTAAACATCCTAAGCGCACCTATTATAGAGGACTATACCTCGACTATTCTGATTTTTCATTCAAATTCGGTTCTAAAGGCAAACAAGGCAAAGCTGTAACCTGCGGCTTCACCTATGGTTGGCTCACACCACTTTACACCTTTCACAGTGGACACACTCTCGACTTTGACCTGGGCATCAGTGCTGGAGCATGCCTTGCCAATGTAACAGAATACACTCGCGACCGTGACGACAACTGCTACAGACAATCCTCTGCCGCAGAAAAGAAAATCCTACCTATGCTCACCGAAATTAGAGCGGGATTCGTCTACCGCATCAATAAATATCCCATTACCAAACGCTACCGATGGCGTTATGACGCAGACGGGAAATACCAAGAACGAATGGACAGTATCAACGACACGCGCAAACGCATTGCATATCAAGAGCACAATTGGGATAGTATCACCAATAAAATTATTAGCCGCTACGAAGCTGTGTATGACTCAGTAGCAAAAGCCAACGCCATTATCCGCGAGAAACAGCAAGCTCAAATTAAAGCAACCGAAGCCCAAAAGACTAAAGAGTTGAAGGCTGCCCAAAAAGAAGCTAACGCCACCCGACAAGCAGCAAGGAAAAAGAACAAGAAAGAAAACGCCCTAAAAGATAAAGATAAGGAGGAAGAAAAATGAAACATCACATAATAATTTTATACATTCTCCTCCCTATTCTGCTTGCCACATCATGTGCCGAGGTGGATTTGTGTGACAGCAAGGAGCATCCGCATAGCGCCAGCGTAAGTTTCAGTTACGACATGAGCAGTCTGTCACAAGACGTTCTTGCGCATGTGGACACTGTCAGCATCATCGCCTACAGAATCGTGGGACAATGGAAGAGCCTTATCAAAATCAAGCCCAATGGGGAAGGGAATTTCATAGACATCAGCCATGCCCTCGCCGAGCCTGAGACGGCCACCCGTGCCACGACGACAGACGATCCTGAGAACACGTCAGACACGGGAACACAGCCTACAGGAGAAAATTCCGATGCCACAGAGCCGGGCATGCCCATGAAAGAAGACGCCACGATATTCAAAGTGAAACCAGGTGATTACAAATTTCTGACGTTCACCATGGACACCACCGAAATTGACTACTCTGAGGTTTATCGCTATGTTCATGCGGCAGCACAAGACCAACAGTTGGCAGATGTATGCGTGAGCTACAAGATGTTCAACTCCTCTGACAACCATCTGAAAGAGCAACTCCGCAACTGGGATGACTACAACTCTTACTCACAATATGTACAGCCCCACCAACGTCCTATCATCTATGACGTGGCACCACTTGTCCCCGTAGTACAAAGTCAAAACACACATGTAAACCTCAAACCCATCACTAAGATGCAAAACGTAACCGTGTCGTTTGACATCACCAAGAAAGTGGCCAAAGAGCCTTTCGTTATAGACTCCCTTTGGATGGAAATAAGCGGCATACCTATCCGCATCAACCTCACCAACCACCATTTGGACATCACCAAAACGGGAAAAACCATGAGCAAAATGCAAATGACTGCCGGAAACGGTTCCACAAGCGACTATATGAACAACACGCAACTGAAATGCCAAGCTTCGCTAAACATTAACGGCATTGTCGGCCCGATAGACTCGCAGAAAGGAGCCAACGATGCCACCCGACGTCTGTCGGGACCTGGCATGCTGCAAGTGATCATCTTCACCCACAGCAAGGAGCTAAGCGCCATAACGGGAAAGCCAAAGCGCAAACGTTTCCAGGGCATTATCAATCTCTACAACACCCTTGCAAACAACCCGTCAATCAAAATCACCCAAGATGGAAAGTTCGCAGAACTCAATGGTGAGAAATGCCACATCCACATCTCTGACAACATTCTTATTGACGGAGAAAACATCAAGTCGCTCTCCAATGAGGATGGGGGCTTGAAGAACTGGGACAAATGGAGCCCTACCAGCAAGGACGAACTCATTATCGAAATTTAAAGAATGCCGACAATATGAGACATCAACCCTTATTCAGCACCATAATCTGTTTGGCGATAAGCGCATGGTCACTGCTGTCGTCGTGTGGAGGAGAGACATTTCCCGATTTGTCCTACTCCCCAAGCGATGACAACGTGATATCCCCCACCAACAGTGAATACGTCAATGTGGGAAAGACACCGCTCAAAATCAGAGCCAGCCATCAGGAATTTTTTACCATCTTACCCCAATCCAGAAGAACTACAAGAGGTACAGGCGCCTTTGACCCTCCCGCCACTGACACGGAAAAGTATAACAATGCCATCTTCTACGTGTACGCCTTTCGTGTAGGCACAGGCACCAATGGAGAGGGAGGGCAACACAGTCTGACTTCAGCTCCAGATCTTTCACTCTCTGCCTATTCCCCCTCACATGAGGGAGCCAATGACAAAGACAACAGTTCCTGCCTACTCGACGGTAACGACTATCTGACAGGAGCGCCTTACCATTTCAACGAGAATGAGGAAGGCACTTTCATCTCTACAATGGCAGACACCTTATATTATAGTGGGAAGTATACTGACGTGGGATACAACTTCTTCGCCTATCACATAGACGATTGGCGACCCACAGAAAGCAACACACACAGAAATAAGGATGCCATCACATACGACATAGAGATTGACGGCGCACGCGACATACTCATGGGAAGCGCAAAACCACTGACCGATTCGCTCATCAATGCAGACTACAATTGGCTCAACAAAATGCCCCTCATCAGAGACAGTATACTCTCTATGCACGGAGGATACAGCACAACATCGGGAATGGCGGCGGTGCAACCACGCATTAAACTGATGCACAAACTGACGAGATTCCAGTTTGAAGCGTTCCCCGGCGACTCTGCCGCCAACCAAATGGTTATCGACAGCATTTCCATCATCACTCCCTATAAAGCGAAAATGACTGTGGCGGGAAGAAAGGCTGACGCATGTTCCTTAGTCTTCGACAACACATCGAAAAAGGAACTGTTCCTCAGCGAAACCTCAACAGGAACAACTCCTGTTTGTGGAAAATTGAAAAAGGGAGGCTATAGCGTGCCATCTTGGACAGACGACATGAAATCAATGGCACTCGTAGACCGTCCATCCGTAACCTTAGCCAACGCCAATGGGAAAACGGGAAGTCTGTTGGTGCCACCAGCCACGAGCTATGACGCATATATTTACTACACTTACCGAGATGAGCATGGACATATCTCAAAACCTGCGGGTGTGGCCAACCCCGCCCATTGCAAGATAGCACTGACGGACAAGAATGGCAACGTAATCGATACCTTCAAACCAGGTACCGTCTACACGGTGAGAATGGGCATTTACGGCCCGCGACTCATCCGTATCGGAGCAAGTATCACAGGAGGTAATGTGGCAGGATGGATTCGATCAGACGGAAAGATTGACTCCAGTACAGAAGACTGGGAAGAGGAGAAATAGACAAAAAGGATTCTTATTTCTAATTATTGCTGTCCGCTAAAACTTAAAACAGCATAACTTTCCTATCCGCAATGCCCGCAAATAGGCGTTGCGGATATTTTTTGAAAAAAGTAAGCCCCCCTTAGCCAAACAAAGAAGGTTCCGGTGGTGCCTTTTTCGCCT
>JBNMIE010000127.1:0-4945 GCA_050873125.1 Prevotella sp. | reverse complement strand
GACCTGAACATGATTCTGCTCAACAACCGCATCTATGGGCTTACCAAGGGACAATATTCGCCCACATCGCCCCGTGGCTTTGTCAGCAAGTCGTCGCCCTATGGCACGGTGGAGGATCCGTTCCGGCCGGCAGAGCTGTGCTTTGGCGCACGCGGCCATTTCTTTGCCCGGGCTGTGGCGAACGACGGGGAGCATACGGTCGAGATTCTCAAGGCTGCCTATCACCACAAGGGGGCTTCGGTGTGTGAGATTCTGCAGAACTGCATGATTTTCAACAATGGTGCCTATGAGCCTATCTACACCAAGGCGGGCAGGGCGCAGCATGCCATCTATGTGGAGCATGGCAAGCCGCTTGTCTTCGGTGAGCACCAAGAGTTTGGACTCATGCAGGAAGGCTTCGGACTGAAAGTGGTGAAGATAGGGGAGAATGGTGTGACGATGGACGACATCCTTGTGCACGATGCCCATTGTGAGGACAACACCCTGCAACTGAAACTGGCGATGATGGACAATGAGCACGGCTTCCCGGTTGCGCTCGGCGTGATTCGCGATGTGGAGGCGCCTACCTATGAGGAGGCTGTTCGCCAGCAGATAGAAGAGGTGAAGGCGCAGAAGAGCTATCACAACTTTGCCGAACTCTTGGAAATCAACGACATTTGGGAGGTGAAATAGAAGATAGAGAAGAATAAGAAAAGTCCCCACAACATGGCTTGGGTGCCAGTTGCGGGGACTTTTCTTGTTGCTTGTATGATGATTAGTCTTTGTCAGCGTTTTTCCAAACGTTGAGGTCGCCATCCTCTTCATGGAAGAAGAACTGGTTGCTCTTGACGGTTTCCACCTTTGTGTCTCTGTCGGCAGATACGGAATAAGAATTATCGTTCATGACGACAGCTTCAGCTTCCACAATGCTAATCTGTGGAGATGTGTATGCTTTCTTGTTCATGGTCATATATATTTAGTGTCTTTATTTCATGATTTTCTTCACACTGCCGTCGCTCATCTTGACGATGTTCAAGCCCTTGCTGAGGGAAGCCTGCTGCTTGCCGGCTGCGTTGTAGATGGCGATGATGGTGGCATTCTTGTTGGCTGTGGCAGCGCTGATGCCTGTGGTGTTGTTGTCAAAACTGAACATGTTGCAGTTGCTGAGGTTCACGCTGGAACGGTCAACAGCGAAGTAAGCCTTGTGGGCAGGAATGTTCGTTGTCTCGTTGAGAATGAAGAAGCCTACCTTGCCTGTGGCGGGATTGTTGGAAATCACCCAATAGTATTTGCTGCCGTCCTGTGTCGTCTCTTCAGTAGTGCCACCAAGCAGGTTGGTGTCGATGGTGGCAGGAGTCTTGTCGTCAGCGAAGTTGAAGCTGTAGTCTGCGGCGACAGCATTGTCGGTGTGGAGCACGAAGCCCTGTCCTGCTGGCAGCACGTCACCCTCTTCAGCACATTTCTTCAGAGTCATGTTGGCTTTGTCTGCGTCGTAGCTGTCCAGACGATAGGCTGCTACACCGGCAGGAACTGTCGCATTGAAGTCGAGGCAAACTGTAGCATAGTTGTCGCTGATATTCACCGTGTAGGTCAGTGCCTTGATTTCTGCTACCACGTCGTTGAGCTCTTGTGTGTTGGCTACGACATTCTCGTATGTGGTTTCCTTTGCCAATACATCAGTCAACTTGTTCTTGGTCGTGGCAGGCATTGCAACATCCTTGTATGCCTTGGCTGCAGCGTAAGCAGCGGCATAAGCAGCATAGTTGTTCTTGTAAGCTGTAAATTGAGCTTGATTTTGTTCAGATTTGTTGGGGTCAAAAAGAATCCAATCATTACCTTTATCAGAAGTCTTTCCTGCAGTGTATTTATTCCCGTCAACGGTAAAGTATCGTGTGCCCACAATAGTAATGTTGTTTGAAAATTTGTAAGCGTAAGTAGAAGTGCTACTTTTTGATATTGTAAAAGTCGTTGCATTTGTGGATGAAGATCCAAAACCGCTCTTTTTCTTTACAACTTTTACATCACTCGAGCTATTAAGCCTTAATCTCCAATCATCGCTGTTTGAAATGGTTGCTTTTGTGGCTTCTCCCCAAAAGCTAAATGTATTTGCTGAGAAGAAATCTGTAGCCGTTGCTTCATTTGAATTGTTAATGAAAGTGTTTGATTTGACATTGAAAATATAGAATTCTTTACCGCCGGTGACAATTTCCTCACCGATCCATTCCCATTTGTTTTCAGCGTCATCTGCACTGACGTTTACTGCAGCCATGAGTCCGAAAAGGAGCAGGGCTGCCATGCGAGTAAATCTTTTCATTTTCTTGCGTATTTAAAAGTTATTAATGCATTATCTTTTTCGTAGTGCCGTCGCTCATCTTGACGATGTTGACACCCTTAGCGAGGGCGGGGCGACGCTTGCCGTCGATGCCATAGATGGCGATGACGGTGGCTGAAGCGGCGGTGTGGTTGGGGATGCAGATGCCTGTGGTGGACTCAATCTGCGCCTTGATGCGGGCAGTGAGGACTTTCAACTGGGCAGTGGTGCCGTTCACACCGATACTGGTGTTGTAGTTGGTTTCGGTCTTGAGCAAGTCTTCCAACTCTGCCTTCAACTGCTCAGACACCTTGGTGTTTGTGGAATATTTGTTAGCCTCGGTAAATGCCTTTATGTAGGCATTGTATGCTTCCTTCTGTTCCTCGCTGATCAGCAGCCAGTCGTTCTGTGCTGTGGGTGTGTCAGCGGCAGTGTATTTGCCGTCTGTAACCTCGTTGAAGTATTTGGTATAAGCCTTGCCCCAAGACTTTCCGGAGATGCTGAATTTATAGGCACCCTCTGTCGACTCGCTTTCAGTGAAGCTCATCGCCGTGGATCCCGACTTATATTTCACAGCGGCAGAGCCTGTTCCGAAAAAGTCCACGTCCATCGCCAAGCGATAGCCATCCTTCTTGTCGCGCTCAGAGTCATTGTCCACGGTGCCGTTTGTGGCGCTGCGGAAATACCAGATAGGCGCATTGTTGATGTCGGTAACGGTGGCTTTGCAGTCGTTGCTGATGAAGTTTTTGAACGCCACATTATATATATAGGCAGCCTGATTGTCATCAGTGAGCTTCTCGCCCACCCACCAGTCTGCAGACGCAACGGGGCGGTTGGTAGAGCCAGACACCTCGAAGTTTACCACTACGGGCTTGTGGTCGCTCTGGTCGGCACTCTCGTCCACGGAGAAATTGGTGGCAGTGAGCTGGAGACCGTTGTCGTGGTTGATATAGAAAACCTTGTCCACGATTTCACCGTCTGTGTAGCCCAGGTCGTCCACCATCAGTGGATCATCGCCCAAGGTGGGGTAGGTGCCCTTCTTGCACAATTCAATCCAAGCATCCTTCACGGTCAGACGGCCGGTGGCGTTGAGCGTGTTGACGAACAGTCCCTCCACATCGTCGCGAGTGTAGCGGCTGTTGGTGTCGCCCATCACGATGATGGGGTGGCCGCTCGCATTGTTGATGATGGCTTCAGCGAGTTGCTTCCACTGCTGGGCACGCGCCTTGATGTCCTTGTCGCTGTCGCCGGCATCCATGTGCATGATATAGACATCCACAAAGGTGCCGCTATCGATGGTCACCGTATAGAAACGGAAACCCTTGTCAATCAGCTCGTCGTTGCCTTGGTCGAAATAACCATTGGAGGTAGTCCAGGAAGTCCACTTCTCGTCGGAGAAAGGGATAGGCTTCTTGGTGAAGAAGTTGAGGCCGTCGGTGTGGAACTTGGGTATACCACCACTCACACCGCCACGCCATGAGCCGATGTTGTAAGCGTCAGCCAATGGAGTTGTGAGTTGGGTGTTGTAGTCGAAATCCTCACTTACGCCGACAATATCATATTGCTTTCCGAGCAGATAGTTGCCGATGTTGGTGGCACCCTCGGCGCCCTTTCCGTCCGCATTGACGGGAATGCCGATAATCTTGACGGGTAGTCCGTCCACGTTGTAAGTGCATACCGAAAAAGTTGTTTTCTCATTCTGTGCGCTTGCAATGCTGGTGTGTGCGAATGTCAAGCACAAGGCCATCACGAACATAATCCAAGTTGACGGCTTCCTAAATACATTCTTCATTTCCTTTTAACTACTTAATAATGAGACAGCAAAGTTACTAAAAACTATTTATACAGAAAAGTTTTTAAGTTCTTTTAGAACAAAAAATGAGTTTGTTAGGCGAATATTGCTTACTTTTGCAAGGATAATGCAAAATTCTATCTAAACAAAATCAAAAACATGAACATCTTCAGTTACATCATTCAACTGGGTGCGTCGGTGATGATGCCTATCATTTTCACCATCATCGGCTTGTGCATCGGAATGAAATTCGGTAAGGCACTCAAGTCGGGACTCTTCGTGGGTGTCGGTTTTGTGGGCCTCGGCGTGGTGACCGCCCTGCTCACCACCAACTTCAACGACCCGTTGAAGGCCATCTCAGATCTCTACCACCTCCAGCTCAACGTGTTCGACATGGGTTGGCCCGCTGCTGCCGCAGTGGCCTACAACACTGCTGTGGGTGCCCTCATCATCCCCATCTGCTTGGGCGTCAACTTCCTGATGCTCATCACCAAGACCACCCGCACGGTCAACATCGACCTGTGGAACTATTGGCATTTCGCCTTCATCGGCGCCGTGGCCTACTTTGTGATGGGTGAGAGTCTGCTGTGGGGCTATTTCGCCGCCATCGTCTGCTACATCATCACCCTCGTGTGCGCCGACCTCACCGCCGAGCGTTTCCAGAAATACTACGACCTTGAGGGCATCTCCATCCCCCAGCCCTTCTGCCAGAGCTTCATGCCTTTCGCCATTGTTATCGGCAAGGCGTTGGATAAAATCCCCGGCTTCTCCAAACTCGACATCGACGCCGAGGGACTGAAAAAGAAGTTTGGCGTGATTGGCGAGCCTCTCGTGCTCGGTGTCATCGTGGGTGTGCTCATCGG
>JBNMIE010000126.1:0-4969 GCA_050873125.1 Prevotella sp. | reverse complement strand
TCTTGACGCTTCCGTGTCTTTATTAGGAAATGATGTTTTCGTATCTCATCGACAAGAGACTACACCCTTGTCACCGGATTCTGACAGTTGAAACTTATCATTGATCAACGACTCACATGATGCACAGAGGAGTGACTGTTGAACCCCATCACTGCACCACCTTGAAGCGGATGCGGAAGGAGTGCTTCAGTTCGTCCCAGTTGGTGCCCAAGAGCACGAACTTGCCAATCTGCGAGGTGGAGCGCACATGCTTGCCGATGCACGGACACACGTCGTAGTCTCCGATGCGCACGAGGCGGATAGTCTCCGAGGCATCGTCGGGCAGACGGTCGAGCTTCACACCCTCGGGAATGTGATTGCGGTCGACAAACTCGAAGGTGACGGGCAGGTCTTCGGCTATCAGCTCGTTCATGCGGTCCTCGATTTCCTTCTCCTCTTTCTTCGAGGGCTTGTGGTCGAGAATATAACTGATCTTGCTTTTCTTCCGCTCGATGTGGGCGTTGTTCGAACGCTCGCACCCGAACATCCGCACCATTGTCTGGTTGAGCAGGTGCTCGGCGGTGTGGGCAGGAGGAAACTCCTCCTTGTTGTGCACATTCAGTGCGTAGCCTTTGTCTTCCATCTTGATCTTGAATTTATAAGCGACAGCTCCCCAAGGCATCATATAGGCAGGGAAGGCGCCGTTGCGCTTCAGTTCCACCTTGCTGGTCTCTCCCGTGAGCAGGTCGACCACGTCGACCGTTCCCTCGCCCATCTTGAAGAAGTCGAAGGCGTGCTCGGGGATGGTCACGTTGCAGTTGACAGGCTCCTTGGAGAAGTTGACCGCCACAAGTATCGCCTCGTCGTCCTTGCTGCGGAGGAAGGCATACTGCTTGCCGGGGTTGAACTGCCACGAGTTGCCGTTGGCATACATCAGGTCGAAGAAGTCGCCCTCGCGCAGGGCGCGCTCGCGGTTGGCCAGTCGGAGCACACGCATATAGATGAGTCCGAGCAGACGCTCCTCCTTCGAGAGATGGCTGCGGTCGAAATAGCCCTTGTAGATGGCGTCCACCGTCCAGTAGTCGAAGATGGTGGTCCGTCCGTCGCAACCGCTGAACCCCTCCTTGTCCATGCCCCGCTCGCCATACTCCTGGCCGGCGTAGAGCATGAAGGGATTGTTGCGCATCATCACGCTGACCACCAGGGCGGGCACAGCCTTGAAGGCATCGCCGCAGAAGAAGTCGCTCGCCACACGCTGCTCGTCATGGTTCTCGAGGAAGAAGAGCATGTGCTGGCGGATGTCGTCCGTCGACTGCCACTGCCAGGTGATGGCGGAGGCGGGACGGCGGCCTGCCGTGATGTCGCGCAGACAGTCATACATGCCCACCTTGTCGTAGAGGTAGTCGAAGCCCGAGGCGATGTAGTTGCGGTATTGGTTGAGATCATAGACCTCGCCGATGAACAGGATGTCGGGATAGCGCTCCTTGACGATGGCGGTGGCATAGCGCCAGAACTCTGCCGGCACCATCTCCGCCATGTCGCAACGGAAGGCGTCCACGCCCTTGTCTGCCCAGAAGAGGAGGATGTCGGTCATCTTCTTCCATGTGTCGGGCACGGGGCTGAAATGATAGCTCCGCCCGCCGAGGTCGCAATAGTCCACCCCATAGTTGAGCTTCACCGTCTCATACCAGTCGTTCACGCCCGGCGAGGCGTCGAAGCGGTCGTTGCCCGTAGCCTTGGCGGGCATCTCCCGGTAGGGTTCCTCTGCCCCCTGCTTCAGGTCGAAGGAGGGCGAGAAGGGGATGCCGGGACAATAGTAGAAGTTGTTGCTCGGGGAGAATCCCATGTTCGTGTTGTCGTCCTCGCCAAGGTCGCGCACCCCTTCTGGCTTGCACACCGAGTGGTATTGGCGCGCCACATGGTTGGGCACGAAGTCGATGACCACCTTCATTCCCTGCGCGTGGGTGCGCTCGAGGAGCGCCACAAACTCGTCCATGCGATGGTCCACGTCGACCGCCAGGTCGGGGTCCACGTCATAATAGTCGGTGATGGCGTAGGGCGATCCCGCCTTGCCCTTGACGATGGCGGGATGCTGCGTGGGAATGTGGTGGGAAGAATAGTCGGTCTGGCTCGCGTGGCGGATGACACCCGTGAACCAAATATGAGTAATGCCCAAGCCATGGATTTGCTTGAGCACTCTCTCGTCGATATCGTTCATCTTCCCACAGCCGTTTTCGGCCACCGTCCCCCACTCTTTCCGTGTGAGGTTGCGGTTGCCGAAAAGACGTGTGAAGATCTGATAAATGATAATCTTGTCGTTGTCCATCAAGAGCGGTTATGCGATGCCATGAGCACTTACGTTCTTGTCGATGCGGCCAATCATGCCCTGGAGCGCCTTGCCCGGTCCGCACTCGGTGAAGTCGTCGGCACCGTTGGCGATCATGTTCTGCACGGTCTGTGTCCAGCGCACGCTGCTTGTCAACTGTGCGATGAGGTTGGTCTTGATTTCCTCAGGCTCGGTGTGAGGCTGTGCGTCCACGTTCTGGTATACGGGGCACTTGGGTGCGCTGAATGTGGTCTTCTCGATGGCAGCCTGGAGTTCGTCCTTGGCGGGCTGCATGAGCGGAGAGTGGAAAGCGCCGCCCACCTTGAGAGGCAACGCGCGCTTGGCGCCTGCGGCCTTCAGCTGCTCGCAAGCCTTGTTGATGCCCTCCATGGAGCCGGAGATGACGAGCTGTCCGGGGCAGTTGTAGTTGGCTGCCACCACGACATTGCCTTCCTTGCTGATCTCGGCGCACACTTCCTCGATTTTCTCGTCGGGCAGGCCGATGATGGCTGCCATGGTGCCGGGAGTGGACTCGCAGGCCTTCTGCATGGCCATGGCACGGGCGTAGACGAGACGCAGACCGTCCTCGAAGCTCAGTGCTCCTGCAGCCACGAGTGCGGAGAACTCTCCGAGAGAGTGTCCTGCCACCATGGCGGGTTTGAAGTCGTCGCCAAGACAGATGGCGCTGATCACGCTGTGGAGGAACACGGCGGGCTGTGTCACCTTGGTTTCCTTGAGCTGCTCGTCGGTGCCGTTGAACATGATGTCTGTGATCTTGTAGCCGAGGATCTCGTCAGCCTTGTCGAAGAGTTCCTTTGCCTTTGGATTATTGTCGTAGAGGTCCTTGCCCATGCCTACGAATTGTGCTCCCTGACCGGGAAAAACAAATGCTTTCATTTTTATTCCTTAGTTTTTAATTGGTTTGCCTAATATATTGGCGCAAAGTTACGAAAATATTCCCAATATACGGGTATGAAACACAAAAAAATCCCGCCAATTCCGCGAGGAACTGTCGGGATTTGTATGTTTGTCTGCTTGTTTGCGACTGATTATTCAGCTGCTGGAGCTTCCTCCTCAGCCTTAGGAGCCTCTACAGGAGCCTCAGCTTTAGGAGCCTCTTCCTCAGCCTTAGGAGCGTTCTCTGCAACAACCTTTACAGGGATCTCAACCTCAACCTCCTTGTGGAAGTGTACGGTAGCCACATAGTCGCCCACCTTCTTGATGTCGTGCATAGTGATGATCTTGCGGTCGATGTCGAAGCCCTTGGCCTTGAGCTCGTCAGCAACGGTAGCTGTAGTTACAGAACCGTAGGTCACGCCGGTAGCGCTCACCTTGGCTGCGATTACGAGAGCCACGTCCTTCAGAGCCTCGCCCTTCTTCTCAGCCTCAGCCTTGAGAGCTGCGAGCTTGTGAGCCTGCTGCTTGAGGTTCTCAGCGAGGACCTTCTTGGCAGATTCAGAAGCGATGACGCCCTTGCCTGTAGGAATGAGGTAGTTGCGGCCATAGCCAGCTTTCACATTCACAATATCGTTCTTGTATCCGAGACCGATAATATCTTCTTTCAGTATAATTTCCATTCTGCTGTCCTCCGATTATTTCATCAAGTCTGTTACATAAGGAAGAAGAGCGATCTGACGGGCACGCTTCACAGCCTGTGCCACACGACGCTGATACTTCAATGAAGTTCCTGTGATACGGCGAGGCAGAATCTTGCCCTGCTCGTTCAAGAATTTCTTAAGGAACTCAGGATCCTTATAGTCGATGTACTTGATGCCGCTCTTCTTGAAACGGCAATATTTCTTCTTCTTTGTGTCCACTGATGGTGGAGTCAAATATCTGATTTCTGAATCTTGTGCTGCCATGATTTAAGCCTCCTCTTTTTTACCAAGTTTGTTTCTTCTCTTCTCTGCATACTGTGCTGCATACTTGTCGAGCTTCACAGTCATGAAGCGGATCACCTTCTCGTCGCGACGGTAACCTACCTCGAGAGTGTTGACTACTGATGGCTCTGCCTTGAACTCGATCAGACAATAGAAGCCTGTAGACTTCTTGTCGATAGCATAAGCCATCTTCTTCAGACCCCAGGTCTCCTCGTTCAGAATCTCTGCACCGTTGTCGGTGAGCAAAGTCTTGAATTTAGCGACCGTTTCCTTCATCTGTTCATCAGACAAAACGGGAGTTAAAATGAAAACGGTTTCGTATTGATTCATACTACTTTAAATTGTTAAATGTTTAATATTTTGCAAAATGCGGGTGCAAAGGTACGCTTTTTATTTCATCCGGCAAAATATTTTTCGTACTTTTGCCAAATAAAATCCAACAAGCATGAAAAGATACGCTGACTTCATAGGCCTTGCCGCCATTTGTCTCGGCATTGCCGTCATGGCAATCTCCTATTTCACAGGTCTCTCCAGCCACAACTGGATTGGCTTCCTCGCCCTTATATTTATAATAGGTGGTGCCGCCTACCATTTTTTCCGCATCAAGCGCGCCAGCCGCTACTGATCAGTCTTTGTAGTCGACCTTGATGACAATCACGCGGATGTTCTGGTCCTGCGTGTCGTTGTTCACCTTCGCAATGTGCCAGTCGCCAGGGAAGAAGATGAAGAACTTGTCGGGCTTGCTGTCGACAAACTTCGCTTTCTTCACGTCGTAGGCATAGTG
>JBNMIE010000125.1:0-5094 GCA_050873125.1 Prevotella sp. | reverse complement strand
GATATAGATATGCCCCATTTGGTAGATAAGGCAAATTGCTATAAGAATGTTACAGGAGTTCCTGGTAGAGTTTTGATTAGTAGTGCATATCCAAACCAGAGTCCTAGACTCAAATACAAGATAGACAATACTGAAATTACAGTTTCTATTGAAGATAATCCTGAAACTTTGGCACCAAAATCATTAAAGGGAACTATCCCTTTTAAGTTCAAAGGAATTATAGAGTGGATTAGATTGAATAAGGAGGTTTTATTGGAGTATTGGGATGACTCTACAATGTCATTCTCTAAATTAGCAAGGTCTCTTAAACCTGTAAAAACTAAAGTTTTGAAAAAGGTTCAATAAAAGAGAAGTTAAGGAAACAAATCATGGATGACCTTTGATTTAGTTCTCTTGATATAAATACACATACTCTCACCGCATACTTTTAAAGACAATCGTCTTAAAGGTATGCGGTTTTTCTATTGGTCTAACCATACCCTAACGGCATGATAGCATAGGCTGTACTCACTTACTGTTAATATACGAGCAATACTTGGCAAGCAGGTTCTCTACGGGCAAATCACCTTTTCTGAAGCGCTCTGCATCCAATGGAAATATCCTCTCACGCACCTCTGTCTTTCCTTTATACAATGCTGTCAGATAGTATATGCCGTCGATTTCTTCTATACTGACGTTGGAGAAGAAATTGACGATGTCTTCAGGGTCATAAACGATAGAATAGCTTGGGCGCTTGGCTCCGGGAAAGTCTTCACGCAGAACATCTTTTGACATGAGGTCTTGTATGTCGCGGATGGCGGTGTCTTTTGAGCATTTGCCAAGCGAAGCCCACGTCTTCGATGTTATTTTGGCCTCATAACCGTCAAGAAAGAGATTGAGAATGTCCGTCTGACGCTGACTCATGGCCACAGCTGATGCCCTTTGCCAGAAAAGGCTCTTATTCAGAATTGTGCTTACAACAGTCTCTGCCTCGTCAAGGGCTACAGACAAGGTGTTGGCATACCAAGCAATCCATGCTGTGATGTCTCCATCACCACGCTGCGTGTTCTCTAAAATGTCATAGTAATGGTTCTTGTCTTTGTTTATCTGTGAGGATACGTTGTAAAAGCGGAACTCGCTTTTGTCAGCGCGTGCCAGCAGCATGTCAGAAAGAATACGCGCAAGTCTGCCGTTTCCATCCTCGAATGGGTGAATGCTTACAAACCACAAGTGGGCAATGGCTGAGCGGATGATGGTACTTACATTCTCCTCCGAATTGAACCATTCAAGAAACTTGTTCATTTCCTCATCCACACGTTCAGGGGCGGGAGCAATATAATGTATCTTTTCTCTGCCGAACATACCTGAAATGATATGCTCCTCATGAGTGCGGTATTTCCCAGTTTCTATCTGCGAACCTTCACTGTAACCTGTCGGAAAGAAGGCCGCCTGCCATGCACACAGTTTTTCCTTGCTCAGCGGTTGGTCATGATGATTTACCGCATCGAGCATCACTGTCACGACGGAGTCCACATAATGAGACGGCGCAGTCTGCCTCACATTCTCTATACCCAGTTTCCTTGCTATAGACGAGCGCACTTCATCGATATTCAAACGTATGCCTTCAATCTCAGATGAACACACCACATCGTAAGTAAGATTCTCCGCCATGGCTTTCAGTTTGCTGTCAAAGCCAAGTGAGGCCAATCTGCCATACAGTAATCCTTGCTTGCGACTTACATTTTCAAGCATTGCCGTAAGCTTGGAAGCATCCCATTTGAAATCCGTCCAGTTTTCTCTTTCGTGTATATACATAGCATAAAATCTTTTTGATGCGACATTTTCTCTTTTATAACATCGCAAATTATGCGGCAAAGTTAGTGCTTTTTTGTCGCAATAAAGAATGTTTGTAGCTAAATATCGCAAATATTGCGTCATTTCTTGTCTAAAAACGTTGCTATAAAATATTTGGTCATTGGTCAAGTTGTCAACGCCGATCTTGTCAATCGGAGCATACTCGTCTTTCTTGTTGATGATGACGAATTACCTTAAGTGAACTTGTTATCATAGTTTCTTGTGTCTTATGCGTTGAACTTTCTTTTCTTCCTTGATGAGAGATGCGCAACCAGCGTGTGTCTATAGGTGCGGCCATGAGTGCCGACGAGTTCTATCTGCGGCCTGTCATCGGCGAGAGGGTGCAGACATGCCTGTACAAGGAGGCGGTGATGAAGCCCGAGATACATTACGAATACATCATCAGCCAGCAGTTTTATGTCTCGGCCCACGCCGGCGTGTCGATGGTCTTGAAAGGCGGACTTTACGACAAAAACCGCAAGGAGATGAAAGTGGCGACCGCAGAGCCTGGCGCAAGCACCGGAACAGCCACAGGGGCGATGATGAAGCAAGACCATTCGCCAGTGCCGTTCTTCAACGTCGGGGTGTCGTACAGCCTGTTTAAATAGTGTCTTGGCGAAGCAATGTGTCCCACCGTGAGCTTTACGATATGTGCAAGGAGTTCGTGCGGCAGTTCATACATCATCCCATTAGTTTGTCATTTATTGGGCACTAACGATTCCCGGTAAGCCTTCGGCGACATGCCCAAATGCTTGACCACATAACGGCTGAAATAAGAGAGCGACGTGAAGTTCATTTCCTCGGCTATCTGTATGATGGACAACGTTGAATGTTCAAGATACTCCTTTATCATCGGGATGGTGTAGCGGTCTATGTAATAGGTGACGCTCTTGCCCGTCTGTCGCTTTACGGTATTTGACAGATATTTAACAGTTACATTCAGTTGTTCGGCGTAATAGGTAACTTCACGGTATTTCTTACTGCGTCCGCTCTCAAGCAACGCCATCAGTTCCTTTACGACATACATACTTCTATCAGTGGCGAATATCGGGCTACGATTCTTGGCATGGAAATAAAACAGGTCGTAAATCAACGGAAGAGCCAGCCCGCCTATCAGTTCGCGGTAAAAAAGATGGTCGGTGTCAGCAATGCGGTCGCGTATGTTGTGTATGTCGCGCACCAACGTCTCGGTGTCTTTTTCCGACAGGGGGATTATCGGATTGTCGTACAGGCTGATGCCGCCTCCTATGCCATAGTTGTTTGCCGGAAGCTGGTTGGAGAGGAAATCATTCGGGGCTGCCAACACTTCTACCTTCAAGTCTTCGCTTTGGCCAACCACATGTACCTTCTGTGGCGCATTGATGACCAACGCTTCATGCTTCTTCACATGAAACGGACGTCCGCCGTAAGTGAAGAAGCCTTCTCCTTGCAGACACACCAAGTGGACGCACCAACCTTTCAGTTTCACCGAACCTATCAGTTGAAACAAGGTTGAATATACTATTTTCAGTTCTTTGTCATTTGCCATGCCGCAAAATTACAGCTTTGCAAAGAGAATACAAAGCGATTTGTGCTTTTTGTGAAAGATTGGAAGTCTTTTGTGAAATGCAAGGGATGTGAAATTGGCGTAACTTTGCAACGAAATCAGAAAAAGACAATGGGCAAAACACTTATAGCTTATTACTCACGCCGTGGAGAGAACTATGTCGGCGGTGTTGTCAAGAGTCTGCAACTGGGCAATACGGAATGTGTGGCAGAAAAGATAGCCGAACAGACAGGTGCCGACTGTTTCTGTATAGAAACCGTCAAGGCATATCCGACGGACTACACGAAGATGACCGAAGTTGCCATGCAGGAACTCCAGGGCAAGGAACGCCCTTCGCTGACGGGGAAGATACAGAATATGGCAGAGTATGACACGATTATCCTCGGTTATCCCAACTGGTGGGGCACAATGCCAATGTGCGTATTTTCTTTTTTAGAAGCATACGACCTTACGGGGAAGAAGATACTCCCCTTTTGTACCCATGAGGGAAGCAGACTGGGGCATAGCGTTGACGACATACGCAGGACTTGTCCTGATGCGGAAGTGAAAGAGGGACTTGCCATTCGTGGAAGCGCTGCAGCTTCATCAGAAAGACAGATAAGGGAATGGCTGAAGAAAAACAATATTAAAATATAAGAATATGAAAACATTGATTGTATATTTCTCCTACACGGCAGGCAATACGAAGCGTATTGCCGAGCGCGTACAGACGACGGTAGGAGGCGACATCGTGAGGCTGGAGCCTGTGAAAGCATACGAGGGCAGTTACAATGACGTGGTGAGCCAGGGACAAGAGGAGGTGGAGCGCAACTACAAGCCTGCACTGAAGTCACTCGGTGTGAACATACATGACTATGAACGCATTGTCGTGGGCAGCCCTACATGGTGGTACAAGATGGCACCTGCAGTATTGACATTCTTGTCGGAGAACGATTTTACGGGCAAAATGGTTGTACCGTTCATGACCAACGCAGGCTGGCCAGGCACAGTGTTGAAAGACATGACCGCCGTTGCCATGAAGAACGGTGCCAAGGTCGAAGACGGACATGAGTTCCGATTCAGTTCCGATTCCAAGCATTTTGACCGCATGGTGACGCCAGAAAGCGAACTTGAGAAGTGGATTAGTACATTGAAATAATAAACATCTGAAATCAAATCCTTATGCAAACAGTAAAACTTTCAAACGGCGTAGAAATGCCGATTTTGGGTTATGGAGTATATCAAGTAACCCCTGATGAGTGTGAACGATGCGTATCAGACGCTCTAAGTGTGGGCTATCGCATGATAGACACGGCACAGGCTTACTACAACGAGGAAGGCGTGGGACGTGCTGTGAAGAAGAGCGGCATCTCGCGCGAGGAACTGTTCCTCGTGACAAAGGTGTGGATATCCAACGCTGGGTATGAGAAAGCAAAGGCTTCCATCGACGAATCCCTCCGCAAACTGCAGACAGATTACATCGACCTGCTGCTCATTCACCAACCATTCAACGACTACTACGGCACCTATCGTGCCATGGAAGAAGCCTACAAGGGCGGCAAGGCCCGTGCCATTGGCGTGTCCAACTTCTACCCCGACCGTTTCATTGACTTGGCAGAGTTCTGCAACATCAAGCCGATGGTGAACCAAGTGGAGACCCACGTGTTCAACCAGCAGCGCAAGCCGCAGGAAATCATGAAGGAGTATGGCACGCAAATCATGTCGTGGGGACCTTT
>JBNMIE010000124.1:0-5353 GCA_050873125.1 Prevotella sp. | reverse complement strand
TTCCCTATGCGCGCGGGCAGGAAAACATAAAATTAAAATTGAAATGAAATATATGAATTAATAATTACAGAAAACTGCTGTCACATCTGTCATCTGTCACGGACTCTTTCGGGTGGCAACCTGGCAACCTGGCAACCCTTTTTCGAAAACCCCTATGCGCGCAGGCAGGAAAAACGATAATTCAAATTATTGATTAATATAAAGTGATAATAATTATGAAAACTGCTTGCCAGGTTGCCAGGTTGCCATTAGAAAGTTCCATAGATAGACATCGTAAATGACTTGTTTGGCATGCCTAAATGACTTAGATAGACATCGTAAGTGACTTAGATAGCATAGCTAAATGGCTTAGATAGCTGTGCAAAAATGCAATAATGCGGCATCTGACACGTTCTAATATTGGAGAAAAAAGAAAATGAGAATCCGAGATATCAAATACTTTTTGCTTAGGTTAAGAAGAAGCGTGTGGCAACTTCTTGACATCCTCGACCGAAAACTCGGTCCGGGACCAGGCGACCATCGCTAACCCGAAGAGGTCTACATAAACTTCGCCTTGATGAACTGTGGCACCTTCCACGCCATCTTCATCAACTTGGTCAAGGTCACGGGCTTGAAACCATAACCACTGTACACCCGGATGTCCTCTTGCCACATTTTCCTGCGCTTTGCCGAATCCGTACTCATGCCACCCATACGCATCCTCGTGACAAACTCAGGGAGATATGCCACCTTCAGATGACAGTTGTACAGATAGTTCACCAAGAGATTCGTGTCGGCGGCAATCTTATAGCTCTCGTCGTAGAGTCCGCAACGCATCATCACCTCCCGCTTGATGTAGCAAGTGGGATGCAAAGGCAGCCAACCGCACCTCACCTTCCAGCGCGCATACTTGCCGCCGACCCATTTCCGGATGACCTTCTCCGTGTTGTTCTCGTTCACGAAGATGCCGTCGGCATAGAGGAAGTCGCACCCCGTTTCCTCCATCTTCCTCACCACATGCGACACCGTGTCCTTAGCGAAGATGAAATCGTCGGAATGGCAAAGCCCGATGACATCCCCGGTTGCCATCCGGATGCCCTTGTTGATAGCCTCATACATGCCATGGTCAGGCTCCGAGATGAACTTCACCTTGTCCTCATGACCGGCTATCGTCTCGCGGATAATATCGGCCGAACGATCTGTAGAAGCGCCATCCACGATGATGTACTCAATGTCCGGATAATCCTGCGCCAACACGCTCTCCACTGCCCCCCGAACCGTTTTCTCACGGTTGAAGCAACTTGTTATAATTGATATTTTCATGTTTTGTTACTGTTTTATGATTCTATCCCTGATTTTAATGGCAGGATTCCCTTGATAGATTCCACTTTCCTCCATGTCCCTGGTCGCCACGCTGCCCACGGTCAAGATGGCATTGCGATGAACCGTCACACCGGGACAGACCACCGTCTTGGCGCCAATCCACGCTCCATCCTCCACATGGATGGCAGCATTGCGATAAGGCATGGAAGACACCGTGTAGTCATGATTGCCGGTCAGGAGCAGAGCACCTTGCGAGATGCAGACATTGCTGCCGATGACGACTTTGTCCAAATTGTCAATCCAGCAGTTCTCCCCCAACCAGCAGTCGTCACCCACTACCAAGTTCCAAGGCGACTTGATGACAACATTGTTCTTGATGACCAATCCCTTGCCTATCTTCGCCCCGAAGGTGCGCAGCAAGGCTCTCTTGATGCCCATAAACGGGTTCCATGACGCCCAGACAATCAGTGCGTTCACAAAATACCACGAGGTGGTCTTCAGAAATCCTGCCCCCTTGTTGAAGTCGGAACCGTCAAAGGAGGCAAGTTTCACTTGTATCTTGTCCATAAATGAAATTAATAATGATGTTTGGCCAACAAATTGGCGTTGAGTCTGATTTTGTTCCAAAAATAGCTCTTTGCCTCAGACGGAAACAAAGGCTGGTATATCTTGCAGCGTTTATAAAAAAATACGATAGATTGGAGTTTGCGCAGCCAGTGATGACGCGTCTCCCGATAAGTCACTTTCTTCTTGCCGAAATTTCCTCCCTCAAAGATTTCCTGAAGAACGAACTTAGCATGTTTGCCATTTCTTCCGAATGGTAGTTTTTCCTTCCCAAGTCCGATATATTCCGTCAGAATATAACCCAGGGCTTCCGCCACCGTGGTGAGTTCCAGTTTGTCGAGATAGCCCTTCAGCCGTTCCGGGTTTATCTTGTCGTGATATTTGTCCAGATAGACCGCCAAGTCACAGAGCTGTCGCAACCCGATGCCCGCTTCCATCAGATGCCGGGCAATATGAATGACCTGGTGCAAGACAGACAGCGTTGGAGGAACGGTCTCTATGGGTTTCCCGCCAATCTCAACACAGAAGACTTGCGACACCGCAAACTCCCTGTCTATAATCCGCTGCAACCGTTGGTGCAATCTGACATTTTCAAATAAGCACATAAAATGGTGCAGTTCTACCACATTCCCGCCAATGGAGAAAGAGAAATGTTTGCGCTCCCGCTTGTTGTCCAAAGACACTGCAGAATCCTTGTCCACCTTGGACGCCCAGGCAATCGCCTTCCCGCAATCTGTGCGCTGCTTAAAATAAACGTCAATGTCACCACACTGACGATGAAGCGGAAAGGGATAGTTGGCAGCAAACGCCTGCCCTTTCATCAAGACTGGCGAGAGTCCCATCCTTCGGAACTTGTCAAACAGCCTGTCCACCAAGCCATCCATCTCCCGGTTTTTCTGTTCGAGCCTCACCACATAAGCCAGCCATTTCAGCCTCTCGCCCCCATCGCACAGCCTTTTATCGAGCCAGCGAAACGAGTCTGCCACGACCCCAATCAAGCACTGCTCTTTGGCGAGTGTATACACCTCGCTCCAATCCACATCACGGACATAGCGGGCAGCCTGCCCATCATTCCATAATGCGCACTTCAACAGAAGGAACAAATCCCTTTGCTCCTTATTCAAAGAAAAATCCAATTAAGAAAAACATTTTAGCCTTGCCAAAAGACGGAATCTCTTGGCAAGGAATAAGAAAGAATTAAATTTTATCAAAAATCCAGTCCAGAGTGTTGGCGTATTCAAGAAAAACGCTCAAGACTTCAAGCTGTTTATCTCGTCTTCCGTCAGACCAGATGCCTGTACGATTGTTTTCATCGGAACACCTAAGGACAACAGGCGGGAGGCTATTTCTTCCTTTGCAGCCTTCTCACCTTCAGCACGGCCTTCCGCACGGCCCTCAGCACGGCCCTCAGCACGGCCCTCAGCCTTTCCTTCCGCATATTTTTTCTTTTCCGCTGTTTTAATGGCGTTCACGATGTCACGATAGGCATTCACACTGTCTTCATAAGACTTCAAGTCCTCGGCATTAAACCGTGCTATCTCCGCCTGTTCAAAGAGACGGGTGAAGACACGCTCCTGTAAAGCTGCGGGACGCTTGAGCAAGCTGGAAAGATTCTTCAACACATACATCCACTTGTCATACATCGTCACAAGCTCCGACTCCGTCTTGTCAAACTTCGGTATCTCAACGTATATATATGTCAACTTGTCGTAGAACACCTCATGGGTATCCACTTCCATCAGCTTCACCTCATGATGCCAACGATGGGCATTCTGAAGTCCTTCCGCAAAATTGAAGTTCAGCAGACCTATTGTATAGACTGAATTCAAATGGAAGTCCCAGTCTCCTCCACGCTGTGCCTGCTCGCGAATCGGGAAGGTGGAGTAATAGATGGTACGGTCCTTGAAGAACTCCTGGTACACATTCTGCATCTCCACGATGAACTTTTCTCCCTTGTCATTCTCGCAGAACACATCGAATATCGCACGGCGCGCATCTGAACGGTCACCAAGATGCTCGGAATTGAGATAGGTGACATTCTGAACGTTCTGCTCGCCATGAAACATGGCGTTCAGAAAGCTTATAAGCAGCTCTTTGTTGAATTCTGAGCCAAACAGCCGTTTAAAGCCAAAGTCCGTATGTGGGTTTATATATTTTTCCATCGTTTTGCCTATTTTGTATAACTGCAGCAAATTTACAACTTTTTCGGAAGTTTGCAAACTTATTGTCGGGAAATATTATACCGGTTCGCCTTTCTTGTATCCTTGCCCAAGGCAAGAAATAAGAAAATTTCAAAAATTCCCAAAAATCCGGTCCATGTTGTCGATGTATTGTCGCTCCGTGTATTTCGCCTTTACCTCAAGGTAATTCCGCCGGCAAACGGACGCCAAACTCTCCCGATGTCCATAACAATCCAAGAGATAGTCATAAATCTTATTCACATCAATGTGCGTCTTGCTGCAAGCGAAACCATTCTCTTGCGAAGCGATTTCCGGGATACCGGCATGATCGGCGGTGATGATGGCCATGCCGTTGCCCATAGCCTCCAAAATGGAGATGGGTTGCCCCTCATTGGGATAACGGGAAAGGAGCGAGAAAATATGGCATTGGTTCAGCAAATCCACCTTGGCCTGTCCGCCGACCACACCATGAAACACCACATTTGCCAGTCCCATGCTGTGCTCCTTGAAGAATGCCTCTTCTGCCGGATTAAAGAACTTGCCGGCAAAGTGGAACACAAACTTGTCAGCATCCCCTCTGTCCACTGCCATACGGGCGAGTTCAAGCACTTCCCTATAGCCCTTCGACGGGATGAAATTGCTAAGATACAAGATGTGGAGTTTACTTCCCTCCACCGCCATACCGGAAAGTTTATCGTCCACAGACGGAGCGATGAAAGCATCGTCCACACAGTTGGGGCAAACGAAGATCTTGTCGTCCGGCAGCATCCCCTCGAAGATGCCATGCAGCGAATGTCCGAGCACGATACCGCCCGCAAGATTTCTCACCGCCTCATAGTTCATCTTCCGTTGCCAAGCCGGCACATCATGGTCTATCAACTGTCGGTAATATCCGCCATGGATATGCACGACGCACCGCTTCTTTCGCCATGCTATCAACTTCAGGAACACCAAGTCGCGCAAGTTGCCTCCACGCGTCTGCGACGGTGTGAAATACACCACGTCACTCTTGCACCTCAACAATGCGACAAGCGACAGGAATATCCGTTTGTTGTTGGTAATGTCAATCTTCGTGAAATGATACTTACCCTTTAACCGCGACCGATACAAAGTCTCCACCGCCTTCGACAATCCATGCATTGGAGGCGGGAATTGGGCTAAAAAACATATTGAACTCATTTTTTACATTAAAAGTTTGATTATAAAAAGCAACCTTTTGATATAACTTTAGCCGGTATACCACTAATTATTATATTATCAGAATCGTCCTTGACCACAAAAGTATATGAATAAACAAAGACAAAATT
>JBNMIE010000123.1:0-5475 GCA_050873125.1 Prevotella sp. | reverse complement strand
GTGTGGCAACAAGGGGACAAGTTGTCCCGACCAACTTTGTTGTGCTCTGGAAGAAATAAAGAAAGCGTAGTCGGTTGACTACGCTTCTTTGTTTTCGTCTTTTCTCATGCTGAACTCGCAGCCACAGTATAACTGGTTGTAGAATCCATATTCCTTGATGATGGCGTTGCGCCGCTCTTGCAGTCCGCCCCGCCGCCAGTTCTGGTCCCACCAAGTCACGTTGTCAAAAGGCTCCACCGCCCATGCGCCAGCCTCATTGATCTGGTCGAGACTCTTCCAACGGGAAGAGGCGAGGGTGGTGGTGATGACGCTGAAACCGTGCTCGCTGGCATAGCGTGCCGTGTCGCGCAGGCGCATCTTGAAACATTTGAGGCATCGTCCGCCCCGCTCGGGTTCCTGTTCCAGTCCTTTCACACATTCCAACCATGCTCCGTGGTCATAATCCGCGTCGACTATGTCGAGGCCGAGCGACTGGGCATAGCGTGTGCACTCGTTCTTGCGGATGTTGTATTCCTCCAACGGATAGATGTTGGGATTGCAATAATAAATCGTCGGGCGGATGTCGTGCTGCAACATGCACTCGATAATCGCCGACGAGCAGGGGGCGCAACACGTGTGCAGCAACACCTCGTGTGCTCCGCCGGGGACGATTACTTCGTATCCTTTCTTCTTCATAGCTTGTTCTCCCTTTCTTGTGCTTCCTCATAAGCCACCATTTCCTTGCGGCTCCGGCTTGCGGTGACCAGATAGACTCCACCGAAGATGAGCACCACGGCGATGCCTTTGGTGACGTTGAAGGAGTCCATGCCCCAGCAGACAGCCACGATGCACGCCACGACCGGCTGCACATAGTTGTACATGCCAGCCACAGTGGGGCGGAGATTCTTCTGTCCCACCACCACGAGCATGTAGCTCAAGAACGTGGCGCCCACAACGATAAACGACAGTCCGCCCAAGTCTGTCCATCCGAGACTCAGCCAGTCTGTCGACATCAGGTCGCGGGCGGAGAAGGGAAGGGTACAGATGAAGGCATAGGTGAACATCCATTTCATGATGGTGATGAGGGAATATTTGTTGACGAAATCCTTGAACAGCACGATATAAAGCGCATAGCAGAATTGTGCCGTGAGCACAAGCAAGTCGCCCCAGACAGCCGTGCTCTTGTCCGCATTGACGGCCGCCTGCACGCTGCCGCTGCCCAAGATGAGAAGCAGGGCGCCGGTGGCTCCGGCGGCAATGCCGAGCACCTTCTTGCCGGTGATGGGTTCTTTAAGGATGATGGCTGCCAAGACCATGGCCCACAGCGGCATGCTTGTGGTGATGATGGAGGCGTCGCCCGGCGAACTGAGGCTCACGCCGAAAATGAAACATCCCTGGTTGAAGACAATGCCCAGCAAGGCGGCGATGAAGAGCTTCTCCATGTCCTTGTGGTTGACGTGCTCGGGGCGCTGAAAAAGGGAGGCTATCCAGAAGAGCACCATAGCTCCTCCCATGCGCAGGTCGGTCACTACGAGCGGAGACACGGCTCCCCCCGCCATGACAAGTTTGGATATAGGCGACATCAATCCCCACATCGTGTTGGCTCCCAACATGGAGGCGTGTCCCTTCCAACATATTTTTTCCATTGTGTAGTCTTAAAAAAGGAGGCAGACAGTGATTGCTGTCTACCTCCTGATGTGTATCCTGTTATCTTAAAGATGAGTCTATTAATAGCTGCGGGCGATGATGACACGCTGTGTGGCAGGCTTTCCGGAAACCATGTCCACGCCGGGTGTCTGCTCCACACCGAATGGCACGCAACGGATAGTGGCCTGAGTGTCTTCCTTGATCTTGGCCTCGGTCTCGGCAGTGCCGTCCCAATGGCAGAGGAAGAATCCGCCATCCTTGATGCGCTCCTTGAACTCGTCGTAGTTGTCGCACTCGTAGATGTGGGCGTCGCGATACTTCTTGGCCTTTTCGAAGATGTTGGCTTGAATGTCGTCGAGCAACTTCTCCACATACTGTGCGATGCCGTCCACACTGACAGTCTCCTTCTCGAGCGTGTCGCGGCGCATCACTTCGATGGTGCCATTCTCCAAATCTCTTCCACCCATCACAAGGCGTACGGGAACACCCTTCAGCTCGTAGTCGGCAAACTTGAAGCCTGGACGCTTGTTGTCGGCGTCGTCATACTTCACGCTGATGCCCGCCTTGCGCAGTTCGTCGATGACGGGAGCCAACTTGTCGCTGATGGCCTGCAGCTGCTCGCTGCCTTTGGCGATAGGAACGATGACCACCTGGATAGGAGCCAACTTGGGAGGAAGCACAAGGCCATTGTCGTCGGAGTGGGTCATGATGAGGGCACCGATGAGACGGGTAGAGACACCCCACGATGTGGCCCACACATATTCGGGCTTGTTTTCCTTATTGAGATAAGTCACGTCGAACGACTTGGCGAAGTTCTGTCCGAGGAAGTGGCTTGTTCCGCTTTGCAGGGCCTTTCCGTCCTGCATCATGGCTTCGATGGTGTAAGTGTCAAGGGCGCCGGCAAAGCGCTCGGTCTCGCTCTTCACACCACGGATTACTGGCACTGCCATCCACTGCTCGGCAAAGTCGGCATAGACGTGGAGCATCTGTTGTGCCTTCTTCTCTGCCTCCTCGCGTGTGGCGTGGGCTGTGTGGCCTTCCTGCCAGAGAAACTCGGATGTGCGGAGGAAAGGACGCGTGCGCATTTCCCAGCGCATCACGTTGCACCACTGGTTGCACATCAGTGGCAGGTCGCGCCAAGAGTGGATCCAGTTCTTGTAGGTGTTCCAGATGATGGTCTCTGAGGTTGGACGGATGATGAGTTCCTCGTCGAGTTTGGCGTTGGGGTCCACCTCGACACTGTTTCCATCCTCGCTTGCCTTGAGGCGATAGTGGGTCACGACGGCGCATTCTTTGGCGAAGCCTTTCACGTGCTCAGCCTCGCGGGAGAGGAAACTTTTGGGGATGAGCAGGGGGAAGTAGGCGTTCTGCACGCCAGTCTCCTTGAACATCTTGTCCAATTGTTGCTGCATTTTCTCCCATATAGCGTAGCCATAAGGCTTGATCACCATACATCCACGAACGGCAGACTGCTCGGCAAGATCAGCCTTGACCACCAAATCATTGTACCACTGACTGTAGTTGTCAGCTCTTTTGGTTAATTCCTTGAGTTCTTTAGCCATGTTATCTATAACTTTTTATAATGTCTAATTTGTCTGCAAAATTACAAAAAAATGCGGAAAAAGTTGCAGACGTCTTGGAAAAAGTATTATCTTTGCAATCATCACGTATAGATGATGAACACAAAAGGCTAATTTAGAGCATTTATATCATGAAGAAAGTAAAAGTAGTGACACTTGGAGTGTGTCTTTCAACATTAGTATTCAGTTGTAGCACGAAACAGGGTACAGGCTCTCTTATCGGAGCAGGTGGCGGAGCCGTAGTGGGCGCCATCATTGGTAAGTTGGCAGGTAATGCCGCAGTCGGTGCGGCCATCGGCGGTGCGGTAGGCACAGCTACGGGCGCCATCATCGGCAAACACATGGACAAGGTGGCCGAGCAGGCCCGCCAGGTGGAAAACGCCAAGGTGGAGCAGGTGACCGACAACAACGGACTGTCTGCCGTCAAGGTGACATTCGATTCCGGTATCTTGTTCGATACAAACAAGGCCGACCTCAAGGCGGCTTCCAAGAACGACTTGGCAAAGTTCTCCACTGTGCTGAAGAACAATACAGATTGCCAGGTCGACGTGCAGGGATATACAGACAGTACGGGCAATGACGGCATCAACCAGCCGTTGAGCGAGAGCCGCGCGAAGTCTGTCTACAACTATCTCACCTCATGTGGCGTGGCAGCCAACCAGTTTAAAAATGTGGCAGGCTTCGGCTCAAGCAATCCTGTAGCCGACAACAGCACACCTGCCGGCCGTCAGCAGAACCGCCGTGTGGAGGTCTATCTCTATGCGAGCCAGCAGATGGTGGAAGCCGCTAAGAACGGCACATTGAAGTAGTAGAATTTTTTGTTTCATAAAAAGATAAAAGAGAAAATGCGGTTTTGTGCGACATCAGTGGATGTTAATCCATAAAACCGGAAGAACTGCCAACACTGTGAAGTGAGGGCAGTTTCTTTTTCTTCAGACAGACCCTCATGACGGAGCCGTGTCTCAACAAGATTAAAGCATTCGTACACAAATAGAAAAATGAAGATAAAACTTGTTTCGAAAATCCTCAAATGGGCAGCAGCCCTCTTTTTCAGCACAACAATCCTTGCTGTTGTGGCCTATCGCTTCATTCCCGTATGGTTCACACCATTGATGTTCATCCGCTGTGCCCAACAGATGGCGGAGGGCGAGAGCGTGATGCTGCACCACCATTGGGTGCCCCTCGACGAGATGTCGCGCCACATGCCCGTGGCGGTCATGGCGAGCGAAGACCAGCGCTTCCTGCTCCATCATGGTTTTGACTATGGGGCCATTGAGAAGGCGGCCATCCACAACCGCAACAGCCATCGCAAGCTTGGCGCCAGCACCATCAGCCAACAGACAGCCAAAAACGTGTTTTTGTGGCCCGGCCGCTCCTGGGTCAGAAAAGGCTTCGAGGTCTATTTCACGGCGCTGATAGAACTGATGTGGAGCAAGCAACGCATCATGGAGGTGTATCTCAACTCCATTGAGATGGGCGACGGCATCTATGGCGTGGACGCTGTGGCGGAATATCATTTTGGCACGACTGCCGACCGCCTTTCCCGTTCGGAGTGTGCTCTGATAGCGGCGACCCTGCCCAATCCACGCAAGTTTGACAGTGCCCATCCGGGAGCCTACATGCGCAAGCGTCAACGTCAGATAGAGGCGCAGATGAGATTCATTCCTTCTTTCCCGAAGGAAGGGGAGGACGTGGACCCGAACACCTCTGCCGGTGGTGTGTATCATCACCGCCGATAAGTGGCAGAGTGTGGGGCTTCCTCTGAAATCGGAACTATCGTCCTGACAATCATCCTTCCCAAATTTCCAACAACCATTTATTTATGAACGACAATCTCCTTTCCGGACTCAACGACAGTCAACGACAGGCTGTGGAATATATCGACGGGCCGTTGCTGGTGATAGCTGGCGCCGGCTCGGGAAAAACGCGTGTGCTCACCTATAAGATAGCCTATCTGCTGCAGCACCATATGGAACCGTGGCGCATTCTCGCCCTGACGTTCACCAACAAGGCTGCACGCGAGATGAAAGAGCGTATAGGCGGGCTGGTCGGTTCCTCAGTGGCAAGACAGTTGCAGATGGGCACCTTCCATTCCATCTTCTCCCATATCCTTTCCAAAATAAGTATCAAGGGTATATCCCCTCTTCTCAAACAGTTCCTTTAGTCCGGCTTCTTCCAGTACAGAAATACATTGCTCCTTATCATAATCTTTAGATAAAGCCAGATTTTCTCCAAGCGTAAAAGGCATAATAAAAGGCTCCTGAAATAC
>JBNMIE010000122.1:0-5553 GCA_050873125.1 Prevotella sp. | reverse complement strand
TTTTGGCACACTTTTCGTATAAGGGGTTGGCAGAAATAAAAAACAACTTAACTTACAGAATTATGAATATTAAACCATTAGCAGACAGAGTGCTGGTATTGCCCGCACCAGCTGAAGAGAAAGTAGGCGGAATCATTATCCCTGATACCGCTAAGGAAAAACCACAGCATGGTAAAATCGTTGCTACCGGTAAAGGTACGAAAGACGAGGAGATGGTGCTCAAAGAGGGTGATGAAGTGCTCTATGGCAAATACTCAGGTACAGAGCTCGAATTCGAGGGAACCAAATATCTGATTATGCGTCAGAGCGACATTCTCGCTGTAGTTAATAAATAATAATGTGTAATTCTTAAAAACAACAGAAACAATGGCTAAAGAAATAAAGTTTGATGTAGACGCACGTGACCTTCTCAAGAAGGGCGTGGACCAGTTGGCTAACGCAGTGAAGGTAACCCTCGGTCCTAAGGGCCGTAACGTGGTTATCGAGAAGAAATTCGGTGCTCCCCAGATTACCAAGGACGGTGTGACCGTAGCCAAGGAAGTGGAGCTCGAGGACAAGTTCGAGAACACTGGCGCACAGCTCGTGAAGAGCGTGGCAAGCAAGACTGGTGACGATGCCGGTGACGGTACAACCACAGCTACCATCCTTACACAGGCTATCGTGGCAGAGGGCTTGAGGAACATCACAGCCGGTGCCAACCCAATGGACCTCAAGCGTGGTATTGACAAGGCTGTCAACGCTATTGTCGACTACATCAAGAAGAACGCCGAGCAGGTGGGCGACAACTACGACAAGATTGAGCAGGTGGCTACCATCAGCGCCAACAACGATCCTGAGATTGGTAAGTTGCTCGCTGACGCTATGCGCAAGGTTTCCAAGGATGGTGTCATTACCATTGAGGAAAGCAAGAGCCGTGACACCAGCATCGGTGTGGTAGAAGGTATGCAATTTGATCGTGGTTATCTGAGCGGTTACTTTGTGACCGACGCCGACAAGATGGAGTGTGTCATGGACAACCCATATATCCTCATCTACGACAAGAAAATCAGCAACTTGAAAGACTTCTTGCCTATCCTCCAGCCTGCAGCCGAGAGCGGCCGTCCGTTGCTCGTTATCGCTGAAGACGTGGATTCCGAGGCTCTCACCACATTGGTTGTCAACCGTCTCCGTGGTGGTTTGAAGATTTGCGCTGTCAAGGCTCCTGGTTTTGGCGACCGTCGCAAGGCTATGCTCGAGGATATCGCCGTATTGACAGGTGGTGTGGTTATCAGCGAAGAGAAGGGTCTTACCCTCGACAAAGCTACTCTTGACATGTGCGGTACTTGCGACAAGGTGACCGTCACCAAGGAGAACACCACTATCGTTAACGGTAAGGGTGACAAGCAGAACATCGCTGACCGTGTGGCTCAGATCAAGAACGAGATTGCCAACACCACAAGTTCTTACGACAAGGAGAAACTCCAGGAGCGTCTTGCAAAGCTCGCAGGCGGCGTGGCAGTGCTCTATGTCGGTGCCAACAGCGAGGTAGAGATGAAGGAGAAGAAAGACCGTGTGGACGACGCACTCTGCGCTACTCGTGCAGCTATCGAGGAGGGTGTTGTTGTCGGCGGTGGCACAACCTACATCCGCGCACTTGATGTCTTGAAAGATGTGAAGGGTGAAAACGCTGATGAGCAGACTGGTATCAATATCGTTGAGCGTGCCATTGAGGAGCCTCTCCGTCAGATTGTACGCAATGCCGGTGGTGAAGGCGCAGTCGTAGTACAGAAGGTTCGTGAGGGTAAGGGTGACTTCGGTTACAATGCTCGCAAGGACGTCTATGAGGATCTTCGTGCTGCCGGTGTCATCGACCCAGCCAAGGTTGAGCGTGTGGCTCTTGAGAACGCTGCCTCTATCGCAGGCATGTTCCTCACCACTGAGTGTTTGATCTGTGACAAGCCTGAGGAAAAAGCACAGGCTCCAATGGGTCAACCAGGAATGGGTGGTATGATGTAAATTTGTAAACCCAACATAACAAAACGGGGACTTCTTTTTGGAAGTTCCCGTTTTTTCGTATTAAAAGTGCAGAAAGTTGCCGATTTTTTCTACAAAACATTTGGCGAAACTCTCTTTTTTATATACTTTTGCAAGTGTACTAAATACAATTGCAAGATAAAGATTGATAAATGAAAGATATTTTTTTTGATTTGTTTTAGTAGATTAGTTTTTAAGTAGTTTGTTTTATGAAATCGGTTGTCGTGATGACATCCGATTTTTTTGCACCCTTGGCGATTCTTCTTGCCTTTTATTTTGTATTGTCTTCGATTTAAATAAGTTCTTCACACTACCTTTGGATAATGTAGGCTGCATCTCAACAATAAAAATAAAATCGAAACAAGTTCGCTTTTATTTTGTATTGTCTTCGATTTGCACTACCTTTGTGGCATGAAACAGAATATAAAAATCAATCATCTCATTCTTATGCTCGTGGTGTGTGGAGGAATCTACGCACTGACTGGCTCGTTCTTGATGACGTTGGGCATTGTCATATTGCTGCTCGTGATAGACGCACTGCTGGCGCAGTATGAGCGCAAGAAAAAGAGTGAGGAAATATAATCAGCCATAAGATGGAGAAACTTCTGGATCTATATAAGCAATGGCGGGGCGAAGCGCCTGCCGATGTCGAAAAGTTGCCGGGTGCCGGCAGCAATCGCCAATATTTCAGACTTGCCGACCACGATGGGCGGACGGTCATCGGGGTGGTGGGCACAAGTCGCGACGAAGACCACGCTTTCGTCTATCTCGCGCAGCATTTCCATCAGCGACAACTGCCTGTGCCGGAGGTTCTTGCGGTGAGCGACGACGAACTGCGCTACATCCAGACCGACCTTGGCTCTGTGTCGCTCTTCGACGCTCTCAAGGGCGGACGGGATGCGGGCGGACGCTACAATGCCCACGAGAAGGAACTCTTGAAACGCACGATTCGTGAACTGCCCAATATGCAGATGCGCGGGGCACGTGGACTGGACTGGAACAACTGTTATCCGCAACCCGAATTCGACGAGGAGAGCGTGCTCTTCGACCTCAACTATTTCAAGTATTGCTTTCTCAAATCCACAGGACTCGACTTCCATGAACTGAAGCTCGAGGCCAACTTCCACCTCTTTGCCAAGGACTTGACCAGCGAGCATATCGACAGTTTCCTGTATCGTGATTTCCAAGCCCGCAATGTCATGCTCGACGCAAAGGGAAACCCTTATTTCATTGATTTCCAGGGTGGACGCAAGGGGCCCTATTATTACGATCTCGCCTCCTTCCTTTGGCAGGCTTCTGCCCACTATTCCCACAAGTTGCGGCGCGAGCTTGTCTATGAATACTATCACTCGCTGAAGGACTATACCGAGGTTCCTTCCGAGCGTCATTTCGTGGAGCGTCTCAGTTTGTTCGTGCTCTTCCGTACCCTCCAGGTGCTGGGCGCCTACGGCTTCCGTGGCTATTTTGAGCGCAAGAAGCATTTCCTCGACAGCATTCCGGCAGCCATTCAGAATCTGCGCGAACTCTGCCAACTGAAGTGTTTCCCTTATCCCTACATGATGGACATGCTGCGACGGCTCACCGAACTGCCACAGTTCGCCGTGGCAGACCAGCCTGTGGTCAACCGTGCCGACGGGTTCAAGACCGCTGAGACCAATGTCTACAAGTCAAATCCTCAGGACGGCCCCGCTACCTACTCTAAATACGACGGCAAGGGTCCCCTTGTGGTGAGAGTATACAGTTTCAGTTTCCGCAAGGGCATTCCCGACGATCCGTCGGGCAATGGTGGTGGCTACGTGTTCGACTGCCGTTCCACCCACAATCCCGGACGCTACGAGCCTTATAAGAAGCTGACAGGACTTGACGAGCCGGTCATCCGTTTCCTCGAGGACGATGGTGAGATTCTCACCTTCCTCGACAGTGTCTACCGTCTTGCCGATCACCATGTGGAGCGCTACATCCAGCGCGGTTTCACCAGTTTGATGTTCTCTTTCGGATGTACAGGTGGCCAGCACCGCAGTGTCTATTCCGCCCAACATTTGGCGGAGCACATCCATGAGAAATTCGGCATCGAGGTGCGCGTCTGCCACCGCGAGCAAGGTATCAGCCAAGTGTTCAGCGCCCAAGACCGCATCAAGTGAACCGGAAAAATAAAGCCAGCAAGAAACAACCCAATAATGAGCGTCTCTGTCTGAAAAGATGGAGACGCTTTTCTTTGTCGCTCAGTAAAGGGTAGGGGATAAAAACACAAATGTCCGTCTCTTCGCAGAGACAGACATTCAATCTCAATAGGTATTAGCCTTTTAAGGTAAAAAGATTGTATTCAGGATAACGAGTGCAAAGGTACAGCTTTTTTTCGCAACCCCCAAATCTTTTTATATGTTACATAACATATTTTGCCTTCCTCCTAAGAAATCATCATTTTGTCCGTTTCTCATGAATGTGTCTGTGGATGCGACAATGGATTTATTTTCCGGTTTTTTCCTTCCATTCCGTGAAAAAAGTCAATGAAAAGTTGCGGGGGTGGGGAGAAGGCATTACCTTTGTGTTATCCTAACAGGCTGGGGCGAAGAGGACCAGACCCCAGACTGACGAATAATCAATAACCAAATGGTCTAATAGAATTTATTATGGAACAAACAAATCCTTCTCAACCGCAACCGATTAAACCAGACAACAATCTCGTGCTCGCCATCATCTGCACCGTTTGTTGCTGTTTGCCATTGGGCATTGTTGGCATCATCAAGGCCAGCAAAGTCAATGGACTGTATCTCGCCGGACAATATGAAGCCGCTGAACATGAGGCTAAAGAAGCCAAGAAATGGAGCGTGATAGGCATCGTGGTGGGTGGTGTTATCTCTATCATTTACGCGATAGTGTATGGAGCGGCCCTCATGTCTGCGACACATTAACAACAAGTATAGCTACCTGATATTGGGAGGCGTCGCCATTGCGGTGCTGTGTGTGTACAATCCGACCAACTACTGGTTTTGGCCCAAGTGTCCTGTCAAGCTGTTGACAGGGTTGAGTTGCCCGGGTTGTGGCATACAGCGATTCGTTCATGCATTCATGCATGGACAGTTTCGCACGGCCGTCAGATACAACTACTATTTGCTCTATGCGCTCCCTTTTCTGCTGCTGAACGTCATCGCTTATTATCTGCCTGAAGGGCGGGTGAGAGAAAGCATGAAGGCGGTGCTTGAAAGCAAACCGTCACTCTATTTCTATATCATCTCTTTCGTTCTTTGGTTCATCGTAAGAAACATATTTGGAATTTAAGTCTATGGAAAAATCTCAGGTCGACCAACTGCTCGCCATTTATGGCGGTCGTTTCTCCATCGGTTGCATCAATATTGTCAGAGAAAATCTGCTGACGATGGAGTATAACCAGGGGGCTTTGTTCTTGGCGC
Organism: Prevotella sp.; assembly: GCA_050873125.1. GTDB lineage: Bacteria > Bacteroidota > Bacteroidia > Bacteroidales > Bacteroidaceae > Prevotella. The sequence goes on along the minus strand of JBNMIE010000122.1, from coordinate 130 downwards.
AAACCAAGGATCCCACCATCGCCATCATTCTGTCTGTGCTGACAGGCGGATTGGGCATTGACCGCTTCTATATTGGCGACACCATCATGGGTGTGTTGAAACTGATTACGTGTGGTGGATGCGGCATTTG
>JBNMIE010000121.1:0-5565 GCA_050873125.1 Prevotella sp. | reverse complement strand
GTATAGTAGAGTTGTCCGTCACGGTCTTCGGCGGTCACTTTCAGTTTGCCGTCGGGAGAGGTTACGCTATTGGTTTCCGCCCAGAGTGCGGGTGCTGTAGAGGAGAACAGCAGGGCAGCAAGAGCAGCCCACTTGTTGAATATTCCGTTCATAGTAGTTGTAAGTTTGATTTCGTCCTTTGGTTTCAGTCGGTCAGCCGCCTGCGGCCAACCTTTTGCAAAGGTAGTGAAATCCCCGCCCTTTCGGGACACAAAAGGCGGAAAAAATCGGATGGAGGAACAAAAAAGGGCAAGAAGAAACAAAAATAAAATTACCATTAGGTCTGTTTCCACTTGTCTTCATCTTTTTTATCGTTGTCACACCAATCCTGGTTATTTGTCTAACTACCACCACATTTCGAGGTATAAGCATGTATTTGACGAATGATTTCTTCTACTGTCTGACTAAAGAAAACACATAAGTTGGAGAATAGCCGGAATATCAATCATGATGTGAAGCAGCCATGTATGGGATTATAAAGATAAAAATCCATAAGAGTTGATTACATCTTTTGGTTATATTTTGATTTTAGATTAATTTTGTAGGAAAATGTAAGAACAATGGACAAGATAAGCACTCAATACAATCAAGCCGTACAACTAATCAAGTCGGCCATACTCCAAAACCAGTTGGAAGCTGCCAAGGCTGTCAACCGGCAAATGCTCGCCCTGTATTATGGTGTGGGCAAGTATGTATCTGACAACACGCGAAAAGGTGTTTGGGGTACGGGAGCCATTGAGACGATAAGTGAGCAACTCAGGAGAGAGTTGCCTGGGCTGCGCGGATTTGGCGTGTCGAACATAAAAAATATGCGACAGTTTTATGAGTCTTGGAGCTTGATTATAAATCGCCAGCCAACGGCTGACGATTTGCAACCGTCTGACGATAAGGAAGTTTTGCCCTCGAATGCACTACTACAGATAAATCGCCAGCCGATGGCGGGCGATTTAGATTGGCATGAATTCTTCTCCATCAGTTTCACACATCATTGCGAGATATTATCCAAGACCAAGACTCTTGAAGAGCGTGTGTTCTATATCCATCAAGCTGCGACATTGCATTGGGACAAGTACACGCTTCGTGACAACCTGAAAGCCGACTTGTTCCACCATCAGTCACAAATGCCAAGCAACTTTGCCAAGACCATGCCGACAACACACCATGCTCTGAAAGCCATATCCATGTTCAAGGATGACTATCTGCTCGACTTCATTAATGTTGAGGAACTTGACGAACGGGACCCGCAGGACATTGACGAGCGGATTATTGAACATTCAATCATTGCGAATGTCAAGAACTTCATTCTCACATTCGGCAAGGACTTTACGTTTATGGGCAATCAGGTGCATATCGACAAGTTCGGGCATGACCATTGGGTTGACTTGCTGTTCTTTAACAGAGAGTTGCAATGCCTTGTCGTGTTTGAGTTGAAGAAAGGTGCTTTCAAGCCATCCTATCTTGGTCAACTCTCAGCCTATATCCGCATGCTCAACGATGATGAGCGCAAGCCACATGAGAACCCGACCATAGGAATTGTGCTTTGCCGTGATGCCGACAAGACATACGTCGAGTATCTTCTTCAAGACTATACCCAACCAATGGGCGTGGCAACATACAAGGTGATGCCAGAGAAGCTAAAGAAGATACTTCCTCCTGAAGAAGAGTTCAAGAAGTTGCTTGACGGAAAAGAGATTAATGAATCTGAGAAATAAATAGCATTTCATCTTCTCTATAAGAAGAAACAAAAAAGTGGAGCAAGCTCCACGCTGATGCGTGAAAGCCTGTTCCACTCGATTGATATGTATTCTTGATTTACCTATCCTTAGTTTCTGAACACCAGTCCGTTGCCGTTGGCATCGATGGTAATGGGCTGCTCGCGGTTCACCTCTCCTGCGAGGATTCTCTTGGAGAGATCGTTGAGCACCAAGCGCTGGATGGCTCTCTTCACAGGACGGGCACCGAACTCCGGGTCGTAGCCTGCGTCGGCCAAGCAGTTGATGGCGGCATCGGTCACACGAAGGGTGAAGCCCTGCGGCTCAAGCATCTTCTTGACGGCGTTCATCTGGAGGGTCACCACCTGGGCAATCTCCTTCTTGGTGAGCGGCAAGAACATGATGGTCTCGTCGATACGGTTGAGGAACTCGGGACGGATGGTCTTCTTGAGCATCTCCATCACCTTCGTCTTCGTCTCGCTGACAATGGCGTCATGATTCTCGGGAGTGATCTTCTCAAACTCCTGCTGGATATACTGGCTACCCAAGTTGGAGGTCATGATGATGATGGTGTTCTTGAAGTTGACCGTACGGCCCTTGTTGTCGGTCAGACGGCCATCGTCGAGCACCTGCAAGAGGATGTTGAACACGTCGGGATGCGCTTTCTCTATCTCGTCGAAGAGCACCACACTGTATGGTTTGCGGCGCACGGCCTCGGTGAGCTGACCACCCTCGTCGTAGCCTACATAGCCTGGAGGCGCTCCGATGAGACGGGAGACACTGAACTTCTCTTGATACTCGCTCATATCGATACGGGTCATCATGGTCTCATCGTTGAACAGATAGTCTGCCAAAGCCTTGGCAAGTTCGGTCTTGCCCACACCGGTGGTTCCAAGGAAGATGAACGAGGCGATAGGACGCTTCGGGTCTTGCAGACCGGCACGTGAACGGCGCACAGCGTCACTCACAGCCGTGATGGCCTCGTCTTGTCCGATGACACGCTTGTGGAGTTCCTCCTCCAAATGGAGCAGTTTCTCGCGTTCGCTCTGCATCATACGGGTGACAGGTATTCCGGTCCAACGGCTCACCACCTCGGCAATATCGTCTGCCGTCACCTCCTCACGCACCATGGCGGCACCTCCCTGGGTGTTCTTGAGTTGGTCTTGTATCTTCTTGATGTCGTCCTCGAGGCCCTTGAGCTTGCTGTAGCGTATCTCAGCCACACGCTCATAGTTGCCCTCGCGTTCGGCACGCTCAGCCTCAAACTTCAGATTCTCCATCTGCTGCTTGTCTTGCTGAATCTTGTTGACCAGCGCTTTCTCGCTCTCCCATTTTCCACGGAAGCTCTTCTCCTGGTCCTTGAGTTCGGCTATCTCCTTGTCGAGTTGCTCGATCTTGGGTTGGTCGTTCTCGCGCTTGATGGCCTCACGCTCGATTTCCAGCTGTTTCAGCTTTCGAGTGATCTCGTCAAGTTCCTCAGGCACGGAGTCGCGCTCCATACGCAACTTGGCGGCAGCCTCATCCATGAGGTCGATGGCCTTGTCGGGGAGGAACCGGTCGGAGATGTAACGCTCTGAGAGTTTCACGGCAGCGATACAAGCGTCGTCCTGGATACGCACCTTGTGGTGGTTCTCATAGCGTTCCTTCAGACCACGGAGGATGGAGATGGCGCTCAGTTCGTCAGGCTCGTCGACCATGACGGTCTGGAACCTACGCTCCAGGGCCTTGTCCTTCTCGAAGTATTTCTGATACTCGTTGAGGGTGGTGGCACCGATGGATCTCAGTTCGCCACGGGCAAGGGCAGGCTTCAAGATGTTGGCTGCATCCATGGCGCCCTCACCGCCACCGGCACCCACAAGGGTGTGAATCTCATCGATGAAGAGGATGATACGGCCCTCGGAGTTGGTCACTTCCTTGATGACGCTCTTCAGACGCTCCTCAAACTCACCTTTATATTTGGCACCTGCCACAAGGGCACCCATGTCGAGAGAGTAGAGTTGCTTGTCCTTCAGGTTCTCCGGCACGTCACCGCGCACGATACGCTCGGCAAGTCCCTCCACGATGGCGGTCTTACCCACACCAGGCTCACCTATCAATATAGGGTTGTTCTTGGTGCGTCGGCTCAAGATCTGAAGCACACGGCGAATCTCCTCGTCACGGCCAATCACCGGGTCAAGCTTTCCCTGACGGGCCTGCTCCACGAGGTTCTTGGCGTATTTCTCCAAACTCTGGTAGTTGTCGTCGGCACTCTGCGATTTCACGCTCTGTCCCTGGCGCAACTCCTGCACGGCCTTGAGCATCTCGTTCTCCGTAGCACCGGCATCCTTAAGGATTCGGCCTGCGGTGGAATTGACGTTGAGCAGGGCAAGTAGGATAGGCTCCACAGAGACAAACTCGTCGCCCATCTTCTGTGAATAGTCGACAGCCTTCTGGAGCACGGCGTTGGCGTCGTTGCTCAAATAGGGTTGTCCACCAGCCACCTTAGGCAAGTGTGCGATCTCGTTGTCCACGAGCTGCTCTATCTGCATGGCATTCATGCCAAGTTTTTGGAAGAGGTAGCCTGCCACGTCCTTGCCCTTGGTCATCACACCCTTGAGCAGATGCACTGGCTCAATGGCTTGCTGGCCTCCGGCCTGGGCTATGTTGATGGCTTCCTGCACCACCTCTTGCGCCTTGATTGTAAATTTGTCGAATGTCATATTGTTGTTCTCCTTTCTTTGTTTTCGTTCTGTAAATGTGTTAGGGTTGAATCTCTTTCGGGGTTCGCTAACCTTCTCTTCAAAACGCATGCCGAGGACTTGAAAAGCGACAATTCGTCAGCCAAACAAGACAATCTGGCTGAACAAGCTTTATCATCCTGCTGCCGAAAAAGCGCATGAATAAGCAGTAAAAATGAACAAAAGCTAACAAATTCTTTGTGGAGCGGCAAAAAGTTTGTATTTTTGCCGTCAATTACATCATAACACTAATCAATATGAGTTTGAAAATCGTTGTACTTGCCAAACAAGTACCTGACACAAGAAATGTGGGCAAGGACGCCATGACAGCCGAGGGCACCGTGAACCGCGCCGCCCTGCCCGCCATTTTTAATCCAGAAGACTTAAACGCACTTGAACAGGCTCTGCGACTGAAAGAGCAGAACCCGGGTTCAACAGTTGGAATACTCACCATGGGACCTCCACGCGCAGCCGAAATTATCCGCCAAGGTCTCTATCGTGGAGCCGACACAGGCTGGTTGCTCACCGACCGTCTCTTTGCCGGTGCCGATACCCTCGCCACTTCCTACGCACTCGCCACAGCCATCAAGAAGATTGGTGATGTGGACGTGGTCATCGGCGGCCGACAGGCCATCGATGGTGACACCGCACAAGTAGGTCCACAGGTAGCCCAGAAGCTGGGTCTCTCACAGGTGACCTACGCTGAGGAAATCGAGAAATGCGAGGATGGAAAGCTCACCATCCGCCGCCATATCGACGGTGGTGTGGAAACCGTTGAGGCTCCCATGCCGGTGGTGGTGACCGTGAACGGAAGTGCCGCTCCCTGCCGCCCCTGCAACGCCAAACTAGTGATGAAATACAAGCGCGCCACCGCTCCTTTGGAGCGTCAGGCAGAGAATCCATACAACTATCTGTATGAGGAGCGCCCCTATCTGACCCTGAACCAATGGTCTGTGGCAGACGTTGACGGCGACCCGCAGCAGTGCGGACTCTCCGGCTCGCCCACCAAGGTGAAGGCCGTGAAGAACATCGTGTTCCAGGCCAAGGAGAGCAAGACGCTTACCGCCAGCGACGCTGACGTGGAGGGACTGATAAAG
>JBNMIE010000120.1:0-5645 GCA_050873125.1 Prevotella sp. | reverse complement strand
GGTCCAGGTTGTGGTGCATATAGTGTTGGCGGAAGGTCTGGTAGGTGTCTTCAAAAAGCGGATTGTCCAGTCCGTTGGGAATGGCGCGTTCCATGAGTTTTTTTACTCCATTGCCTACAAACATGCGGATGTCTTCTATCGGATGTTCCGGCATGCCGTGTTGGCGCAAGGCGTAGTTGGTGCTTGCTGCCAAGTCTTCGAGAGAACTGATGAGTGTGCCGTCCAAGTCGAAGATATAAGTGTCATATTGTTTCATTGTGTTATGCTGAATATTTGTCGGCTGCAAAATTACACATAATGCGGTGACGGCCCAAATAAATTTTTTATTCTTTTCGCTTACTCAGAATTTTACACTACCTTTGCACCCGTAAAATATAGAATAACATGAAACGCAAATCACAAAAGAAATCATTTCTTCCGATAGCTATCCTGCTCATCGTGGTTGTCGGTATTGTGTATTATTTCTTTTTCTCTTCTTTCTCAAGGAAGCATGATGTCGCTTATGTCTATGTGGACAGCGACGACACCATAGACTCAGTCTACACCAAACTATCGCCCGTGGCCACGTCACGGGGCATGTCGGTGTTCAAGATGTTTGCTGGTCATAGCAGTTATGGCAAGCATGTGCGCAGTGGCCGCTATGCCATACGCCCCGGTGAGGGTGTGCTGAAGGTGTTCCGCCACATGAAGAATGGCCAGCAGGAACCTGTTCAACTGACCATTCCCTCGGTGCGCACGATGGACAAGTTGGCTGGCGCTATCTCTGGCAAGTTGATGCTTGACAGTGCGACGCTTTACAAGGCCTTGACCGACCAGCATGTGTGCCAGAAATATGGCTATGACACCTGTACCATCGCTTGCATGTTCATTCCCAACACCTATGATATGTATTGGAATGTGTCGCTCGACAAGTTCCTGGAAAGAATGCAGAAGGAGAGCAAGAAATTCTGGAACTTCGAGCGGATGGAGAAAGCAAAGGCCATGGGGCTGACACCGAACCAGGTCATCACCTTGGCAAGTATCGTGGACGAGGAAACCGCCAACAATGCGGAGAAGCCGATGATAGCCGGCATGTATTACAACCGCTTTAAGACGGGTATGCCGCTTCAAGCCGACCCAACTATCAAGTTTGCCTTGAAGCGTTTCGAACTGAAGCGCATCTATGAGAACCTGCTCTTCGTGAAGAGTCCCTACAACACCTATCGTAACATAGGTCTTCCTCCAGGCCCTATCCGCATTCCGTCGGTGGCAGGCATTGACGCTGTGCTCAACCATGTGCATCATGACTATCTCTACATGTGTGCCAAGGAAGATTTCAGCGGAACGCATAACTTTGCCCGGACTTATGAGGAACATCTGAAGAATGCCGCAAAGTATACTAAGGCACTCAATGAACGGGGAATCAAGTAGATTGTCAAAATGAAAATGCAAATGGCGGATTAACGATGTGTTAGTCCGCCATTTGCATTTTTATTATATACCGCTATTAGCTCAGTTTGTAGAGATAGCGTTTGATGCTCTTCTTAGGAGTCTTCTCAAATTCGTCCACTTGGATTTGAATGCGGGAAAGCTTACTATAGGCAGGAACAATCTCGTTGAGATCCTTTCTGTTTTGTTCCATCACATTCTTGATATCCTCATCGCTGAAGCCCATCTGTCTTGCCTCGTCGTAGTCGGGATGTACCAAGCCGACAAGTTTCTCGCCGTCTTGCACCACCAGACACTCGTTGACGAGCGGCATGGAGTTGAGCTTGTCCTCGATTTCCTCAGGATAGATGTTCTGGCCAGAAGAACCCAAGAGCATGTTCTTGCTGCGGCCCTTGATAAACAGGTTGCCTTTTTTGTCCATGATGCCGAGGTCGCCCGTGTGGTACCATCCCTCTTCATCGAGTGCCTGCTGGGTAGCTTCCTCATTCTTATAGTAGCCGAGCATCACGTTAGTGCCCTTGGCTACAATCTCTCCCGGAATCTTTTCTGGGTCAGGACTGAGAATCTTCACCTTCATGTGTACTACTTCTTTTCCGCATGAACCCACGGCGTGGTCGTGCCAGTCGTCGTAAGTGATGATGGGCGCACATTCCGTGGCGCCATAACCGACGGTGAAGGGGAAGTCGATGCTGCGCAGGAACTTTTCGATTTCCTGGTTGAGGGCAGCTCCACCGATGATGATTTCATACAGGTTGCCACCGAAGGCCTGGTATACCTGCTCGCAGATTTTCTGCTTCACTTTCTTGCTGATGACAGGCATGTTCATCAGCAAGCGGATGCGGTTGTTCTGTATTTTGGGGAATACTTTCTTGCGGATAATCTTCTCGATGATGAGTGGCACGGCAATGATGATAGACGGCTTGATGTCGGCAAAAGCCTGTGCCACAATGGCGGGCGAGGGGATGCGTGTGAGATAGTAGATGTGGCATCCGTGGGCGAATTCAAAGAGAAATTCGAAAGCCATACCGTACATGTGGGCCATCGGCAGAATGCTGATGGTGTTGGAGCCTGTAGGGATGGTTTTGCCGAGCACTTCGTTGGCGAAATCGAGGTTGCCCCACAAGGCGCGATAGGGGAGCATCACTCCCTTGGAGAATCCTGTTGTACCGCTGGTGTAGTTGATCAGCGCCAACTCTTCAGGACTTTGTTCCTTGTAGTAGCTTACGTGCTCCTTACGAAAATATTTGGGGAATTTCTCGCCGAAGATACGGTTGAGGTTCTCGCGAGCATACGTCAGTTTGTCTGTGCGAGATACTACGAGTGAGTAATCGGGGATATAGATGATGCCTTCAAGGTCGGGCATCTGGGCTGGATCGATGATGGTGTTGACCACGTCGCCGACAAAAAGAAGTTTTGCCTGACTGTGGTTCACGATGTTGTGAATCTGATCAGCCTTGAATTCGTGAAGGATGGGGACTGCCACAGCTCCGTAGGTCAGTGTGGCGAGGAAGGCTACAGCCCAGTGGGAGCTGTTGCGTCCGCAAAGGGCGATCTTGTCGCCACGCACGACACCGCTGTTCTCGAACATGATGTGGAGCTTTTCGATCTTGCGTGCCACATCGTGATATTGGAGTGTGGCACCTTTATAGTCGGTAAAGGCGTCTGAGTCCCAGTTCTTAAGGATGCTCTTTTCTATAAAAGAATTGAAGCTTGGTATTGATTCCATTGCACAATATACGTTAATAATGTGCAAAGGTAATATGCTTTTTGCACATTGGCAAATATTTTGTGCACAAAATGTGTCCTTTTATTCGTAATGCATGGATTTTGCCGGATGAATGTGCGAAACGAGGAAGCTGGGCACAATCAATACGAGGACACTAATGAGGAGTGTGGCCACATTGATGAGGACAATCAAGACCGGATCCAATTCGACGGGTACGGTGCTGACATAATAGGTCTGTGCATCGAGCTTGATGAGTCCGGTGAAGCGTTGCAGCACCACCAAGCCGAGCCCGATGATGTTTCCGAAGAGCAGTCCCTTGCCAATGATAAAAGTGGCAAACCAAAGGAATGTGTGGCGGATGGTGCGGTTTTTGGCACCTAAGGCTTTGAGCAATCCAATCATGTTGGTGCGCTCAAGGATGATGATGAGCAAGCCTGAAATCATGGTAAAACCTGCCACGCAGACCATCAGTCCCAGGATAATCCACACGTTGAGGTCGAGCAAGTCAAGCCAAGAGAATATTTGCGGATTGGCTTCTTGGATGGTTTCAGATGAATAGGTCTCACCATAAGGGTCGACAGTGCGGTTCACCTTTTGGATAACCCGATTGTCTACGATGGGCAGCTGGTTGAAATCTTTTACGGTGAGTTCCACGCCACTGCTTTGGTCTGGCTCCCATCCGTTCAGTTTCACGGTGGTGTAAAGATCCGTATAGGCAATCACCTCATCAAAGCGGCTGAGGTTGGTCTGGTAGATGCCTGCCACGGTGAAACGTCGGATGCGCACATCGTTATTTATAAAATAGGTGAAGATGCGGTCGCCCACTTTCAGCTTCAGCTTGTCGGCCATGGTCTTCGAGATGACTATCTTGTTGTGGCTGACTTTATCGCTGAATTTGGGAATACTTCCCGCCACCATGTTCTGATGGATGAACGTGGTGTCATATTCCGGTCCAATGCCCTTGAGCATCACGCCGAGAAAGTCGGTGTTGGTCTTGAGGATACCCTGTTTCATGCCAAAACGCTGAGCATGGCTCACTCCGTCAATGTGCTCGACAGTCTTGAGCAGACTGTCATTGGTGCAGATAGGGAAAGGTTCGCCCGACTGCATCGCCATAAAGTTGGCGATGGTGATATGGCTTCCGAATCCCACCACCTTGTCGCGGATGGTGTGCTTGAAGCCGATGACCACGCACACGGATATGATCATCACCGCCAAACCGATGGCCACACCGGCTGTGGCGATGCGGATGGCAGGACGCGAAACCTTGCGCTTGTCACCTTTGTCGTTGAATATTCTTTTGGCTAAAAACAGGGGAAGATTCATGCTCTATTCCTCCATGACACGTCCGGGATAGGCCTCGAGAGCCTTGCGAAGAACGACGAGTGCACGCTCAAGATCCTCTTTCTTCAATACGTAAGCGATGCGCACCTGGTTGATGCCCGCTCCTGGAGTGGTGTAGAATCCGGAGGCAGGAGCCATCATTACGGTCTCGCCCTCATAGTTGAACTCTTCAAGACACCAGCGGCAGAACTTCTCGCTGTCGTCGACAGGAAGTTTGGCCACGGTATAGAAGGCGCCCATAGGAATAGGTGAGTAGACACCGGGAATGCGGTTCAGTCCGTCAATCAAGCATTTGCGGCGTTCCACATCCTCATCGTACACATCACGATAGTATTCTTCTGGGGCGTCAAGTGACGCTTCAGCCACGATTTGTCCGATAAGAGGAGGGGATAGACGAGCCTGGCAGAATTTCATGACGGCAGCTCTCACCTCCTTGTTCTTGGTGATGAGTGCACCGATGCGGATTCCGCACTCGCTGTAGCGCTTTGACACGGAGTCGATGAGGATGACGTTCTGCTCGATGCCTTCCAAGTGGCAGGCACTGATATAAGGCGATCCTGTGTAGATATATTCGCGATAGACCTCATCGGAGAACAGATAGAGATCATATTTCTTCACAAGGTCGCGTATCTGGTTCATTTCCCGGCGAGTATAGAGATAGCCTGTCGGGTTGTTGGGGTTGCAAATCATGATGGCACGTGTGCGCTCATTGATAAGCTCCTCAAACTTCTCAACCTTTGGAAGGGAGAATCCTTCCTCGATAGTTGTGGCGATGGTACGGATTTTGGCGCCTGCAGAGATGGCGAAGGCCATGTAGTTGGCATACGCCGGCTCGGGCACGATAATCTCGTCACCAGGGTTCAGGCAAGACATGAAGGCAAACAATACGGCCTCGGATCCACCCGACGTGATGATGATGTCGTCAGCGTCAACGTTGATATTGTATTTCTTGTAATATCCGGTGAGCTTCTGTCTGTATGACAAATAACCTTGAGATGGAGAATATTCCAGAATATGACGGTGGACATTCTTCAAAGCGTCCAATCCAACTTGCGGTGTGGGCAGGTCGGGTTGTCCGATATTTAAGTGGTATACTTTTATTCCTCTATTCTTTGCGGCAACAGCCAAAGGGGCCAATTTGCGTATC
>JBNMIE010000119.1:0-5832 GCA_050873125.1 Prevotella sp. | reverse complement strand
GACTACGACTGCGTGCTGCTCGACCTGATGCTGCCAGGCGGCAATGGTCTTGACATCCTGCGCGACATCCGAAAGAAGCGCAATCCCGTGGGCGTGATCATTATCTCCGCCAAGGGATCGCTCGAGGACAAGGTGACGGGACTGGAAATCGGCGCCGACGACTATCTCGCCAAGCCCTTCCATCTTGCCGAACTGTCCATGCGCATCTATGCCGTCATCCGCCGCAGGGAATTCTCCGCCAGCAACATCATGGTCGACAACGGCATCCGCATCGACCTGCTCGAGAAGACGGTCAGCGTGAACGGCGAACCGGTCGTGCTCACCAAGTCGGAATACGAGTTGCTCCTCTTTTTCATCGGCAACAAGAACCGGGTGGTCACGAAAAGTGCCATGGCGGAACATCTGAGCGGGGAGATGGCAGACATGATGGACAACCACGACTTCGTCTACACGCACATCAAGAACCTGAAGGCGAAACTCGCCAAAGCGGGATGCCACGACTGCATCCGCAACGTCTACGGCATGGGATATAAATGGATAGAACTATGAGACAACGAAGTCTGATCAACCGGTCGATGACACAGTTCATCGTCTGTGTGGCGGTGTTGTTTTTGTTTGCCGCCCCCTTGTTCTACTGGCTCACCAAGAACTATTACGCCGAGGATATGGAAGACCTGCAAGAGGCTGTGGCAGCGGGATCCATCCCCGAGCATTTCGACCTGGAGCAAGACGTGATGCAGGGCATCATGCTGCAATATGTGCTCATCACCGCCACACTCGGCATTGCCGTGGTTCTGACCATGCGCCTCATCTCCAAGCACCTGTGGCAACCCTTCGACCGCACACTGCAACAGATTGAGTCGTTCCGCCTCGAGTCGGGCAAGGTGCCCTCGCTTCCGCAGAGCGACATCAAGGAATTCACCCGGCTCAACATCGCACTCAACAAGCTGATGACCAACAGCATGACCAGTTATCATGCCCAAAAGGAATTCACGGAGAACGCTTCCCACGAACTGCAGACCCCTCTCGCCGTCTTCCAGAGCAAGCTCGACATCCTGCTCCAACAGCCGGAGCTGACCGAACAGCAGGCTTCCATCATACAAGACCTCTACAGCATGACCGCCCGACTGTCCCGTCTCAACCGCAGTCTGCTGCTGCTCGCGAAAATAGAGAACCGCCAATTTGAGCATAAGGAGAGCATCGAGCTGGACTGTTTCCTCGACAACATCTTCCCCTACCTGGAAGACATTGCGGGAAGCATCGGCATCACAAGAGAGAAGACGGGGCGTCCGGTCACCCTACAGGCCAACCACGCGCTGCTGGAAAGCATGGTCAACAACCTCGTGGTCAATGCCGTGCGCCACAACAAGCGGAATGGCGAGATAGTCATCACCACCGGCAACGACCGTCTCGCCATCTCAAACACGTCGGACGAACCCCGGCTCGACGACTCACACATCTTCAACCGCTTCTACCGTCCGGCACAAAATCAAAAGGGGAATGGATTGGGATTGGCCATTGTCAAGGCGGTGTGTGACTATCACGGATGGCTTGTCAGCTATGACTACACTCCCGGACACCATCAGTTCACCGTCGACTTTTCCCGTGCAAACGCCTAACGATGAGGCTCATCGAGCCATGTCGTGCGCTTCTTGATGACCTTCAGCACCAGATAGGCCACTCCGCTCACAAGCGTCGCCACAAGCAGCGGCTTGCTGACCATCATCCAGGGATGAAGCCAACAGGCGAAAGCGTCGAAGACTGAGAATATGAGCAGCAAGGCAAACACACCGTTTTTCTCCTTCTTGAGCGTCTTCTTCCACGAGAATCCGTAGGCGGAAGACACATAATGGCGGCATCGGGGAACAAACGCCGGTGTGTGTGACGCCCAAGACAAATAGCGTTCGCCAAACTTTCTTTGCAGAAACTGCTCCTCGCAATACATAATCCGCTCGTAATAAAGCCAATAGGCCAGGCAGAACAGCAGCACGAAACCCATCTTGCATGTGAGCATCGCTATGCCTAAATACATCAGGAAGTTGCCCAGATAGAGCGGATGGCGCAACTGGGAATAGATGCCTGTGGTGTTGAGGCTCTCAGCCAATTGCTGCCGTGTGTTCCTGCCCGATGTGCCCTCAGGCGTGTGTCCTACCGTAAACACACGGACACCCAACCCCAACAGGCTCACCAACAAGCACACCAACTGCCAAGCGTGCCAATGGTCCATCAGCACCACGGAACCTCCGTGGCCTCTCAACAGCGACACCACAAACACCGCCAAGCCCAAGACGAGCATGATAATGGGCAGATAGCTGCGGTAGCGGAAAAGCCAGTTGCCCTCTCTTTCAAATTCTTGTTGCAATACCATAGTTACTTTTGTTTTTATTTTCTCTGCCGACAAAAGTAACGACACATATTGAAGACATTTTGAAGAAACCACAAAATGTCTTCAAAGTCTCACCTTACATTCGCCTCGACAAGACCGCTTGACGAGTTTTGCCGAACGTAAAGACAAGGTAATATGACAGAATTTCTTTCCACACTCGACCACATAGACCAGGGCCTCACCCTCCTGCTCAACTACGACGGAGGCTCTTTCCAAGACCATCTGTGGCTCATCGTCTCCTCACGGACCATTTGGTTGCTGCCCGCGTTGACTCTCATCGCCTATTTGTTCCAGCACAAGAAGCAATGGCGGGAGGCTGTCATCGTGGTGCTCGCCATCGCCTTGACAGTGACACTCTGCGACCAGATTTCCTCCACATGGATGAAACCCTTCTTCGGCAGACTCCGTCCTTCCCACAATCCCGCACTTGAAGGAATGATTCATCTTGTCAACGGCTATCGCAGTGGCACCTTCGGATTCGTGTCGAGCCATGCCGCCAACTCCTTCGGGGCTGTCACCCTGGTTTCTCTCCTCCTCCGTTCACGCAGGGTGGCTGTCCCTCTCTACACGCTCGCCCTGTGCGTGAGCTATTCGCGCGTCTACCTTGGCGTCCACTATGTGGGCGACACACTCGGCGGAATGCTGCTCGGAACGGCAATTGCCACCGCGGTCTACACCCTCTTGCCAAAGGCTTGCCGGAAGGCATTCATCCTTCCAAAGAATCGCTTGACACAAACAAATGCAATCCTCTCTGTTTCAAGAAGATTGCCTTTGGGCATTAATTATTTACTAAAACTCCGTTTCTAACGTTTATCAGAAGCGGACATCGAGTTCCACGTCCGCCATATTATAGTTGTGCTTGCCTGCTGCAAGACCACGGTCGTTGATACGGGCATACTCCGTGTTGACTTGGATATTCTTGTTGAACTTGTAGTTCACACCCACCTCATACTGCGTGCGTGCCTTGTCCCATTCCGCCGTAGGGCGATAGAGGTCGTAGCGTGCCTTGGCATAGAGCTTGTTCTTCAAGACTGGGGCTATGCAGAGGGCGTAGACACCGTCCGCCTTGTTGCCAGCGCTCTTGTCGATGACGGTTGATCCCACTCCCGTAAACTGCTCGCCCGTGCTGTGGATATACTCCGACCGCACCGTCCAGTCATTGGCTTTATATTCCGCACTCAGCGCATAGCGTATTCTGTCGACGGAAGCCACACGGGTGACCTTCGAATTGTCTTCCAGTGTCTCCGTATATTTGTGGGCGAAAGAGCCGGTCCATCCGAAGGCACCGATGCGCAATCCGCTCACGGGCATCACCCAGGCGCCACCGATGATATCCTTGCGCTGGTCTTCGTCCTTGGTGTTGATGCCCTGTCCGTTGAACACACCCAACTGATAGTGTACCAGCGCCCTGCCCTTACTGTTCTTCAGCAAGTCGCCTTGTATCTGCACACCGATATCGCGTCCGTTGCTGGCCTGCTCTCCGCACCGGTCGTTGAATCCGGCAAGTTTGGTCACGTTCTGCGAGTAGCCCATGAATCCCTGGTCTATCGGATGCATCGGGTTCTCGAAGGTGAACGGGCGCTTGAACTGTCCTGCCTTGACCATGAAGAAGTCATATTTCTGCCACTCGGCAAAGGCGTCGATCAGTCGGGGCGACGAGCCCAAGGAAGAGGTGTTGCCGTTCAACTGCATCTGCGCCTTCCAATAGAAGTCGTTGGCGATGCGTCCGTCAAGAGCCAACCGTGCCATGCGGAGATTGAAAGAGTTGGACTCCGCCCCCTCCTTACCGTCATATTGATATTGCGTCACCACGTAACCAGACACCTTGATGGTCTTATACCAAGGTTCCGCCTTTTTCTCTTGTGCCGATGCTGTCAGCGCCGAAGCGAGCAACACCGCCATCCATGTTTTTCTCATTTGTTCAGTTTTTATGTTATATCTTTTGCAAAGATAGTGCAAACAAATGGAATAGGAAACAAAATCCATTTGTTTTTATTTCCAAGTGCAGCCTCATCTTATTCAAAGATGCAAACGAAACAAAACGTTAACTGCCGACTAAGCGACCGTTAATGGCATACTAACGGGGGCTTAATCGGCGGTTAACGGACAAATCACCGCGGTGATATTTAGGATTACCGCGGTGATATCGGGGCTTTGTCAGCAGGTCAGTTTAGCTGTAGTGTGGGGTTTCAGCAGACGATAGTGACTGGGATCGTCACTACGGTCTTTCAGTTCTGTTCCGGTTTTCCCCATGTCATAGGCGGCCTCGACAATCCATGCCATCTTGAAGGCGGCCTTGTCGTAGGACAAGCCTTCCGGACGCACGTTGCTGATGCAGTTGCGCTCGCTCTCCAGCCTGCCGGCAAAGGGCTTGTAGGTGATGTACACGCCAAGGCTGTCGGGCGACGACAGTCCCGGACGCTCGCCGATGAGAATGGCCACCAAACCGCAGTGCAGGGTTTCGGCGATGTCATCGCCCAACGCCACACGACTTTCATTCGCCAAGACCACAGGACCTACCGACAACCCCAACTCTTCCATGTAGGGAAGGAAACGGGAGATGAGCGGCACCGCCTGCTTGTTGACCGCCTTGGACGACAAGCCGTCGCCGATGACGAGCAACACGTCGGCACCCTTGTAGTGGAGGTCTGACAGACGCTGACGGCTCTCGTCGTCGAGTCGCCGCCCCATGTCCGGCTGACGCAGGAAGACGCTTCTGGATGTGGCCTGGCTGGACACCTCGATGGTGTCCAGTCCCATGGCCTGCAACTGGGCGCCCACCTTGTCTTTCTGAAACGGCATGTAGATGGTGTCGCGAGCCCTCGCGTGTGCCAAGGAGAACTGCAGATAGTCGTCTGTCAACACGCTGCATCCTGTTCTGCCCAACGCGATGCGGGCATCCGTAAACTGTTTCAGGTCTGCCCATGGATCATATTCCACGAACCCCTGAGTCTTGACTGTCACAAACTTATCCATATACTTCCTCCATTTTTTCTATTCCTAACAATTGATGAGTCGCCTTGACGGGCAGGATATTCCCCTCGCCATTGACCAACTGCATTTCCTTCAGCCATGCCTCAAACTCGGGCGCGTGTTTCTTGCCCAGGAGTTTGCGGACATAGAGCGCGTCGTGGAAACTCGTGCTTTGATAGTTGAGCATGATGTCGTCTGCCCCCGGGATGCCCATGATGTAGTTGATGCCTCCCGCCACAAGGAGGGTGAGCAGGTTGTCCATGTCGTCCTGGTCAGCCTCAGCATGGTTGGTATAGCAGATGTCGCAGCCCATGGGCAACCCCATGAGCTTGCCGCAGAAGTGGTCTTCCAGTCCCGCACGGGTAATCTGCTTGCCGTCATAGAGATATTCGGGACCGATGAAGCCGACGACGGTGTTGACCAACAGCGGTTTGTATCTCCGTGCCACAGCGTAGCAACGGGCCTCGCATGTC
>JBNMIE010000118.1:0-5845 GCA_050873125.1 Prevotella sp. | reverse complement strand
GGATTATCCTGCTCGATGTACTCTTCCAGACAAGCCGGAAACAATACGTATTGTCTTCTATCTTCACCTTTAATGTACTTAATAAGCGATAAGTGTTTGATAGCTACAAAGTTACGAAAATATTTCGAGAAAACCAAAGATAAAGTGTTAACAATAAGAAATATTAGGAGACATTTTGGCTGCTATGAGTTTTCAGACAATCTCCCCCTATATTCTAAAACTGTGCACTTCTATCTTGAATGTTTATGCATTGTCTTCCTTACAGCATGCTGTCCTATTGCGGGATTCAGTCGAGGTCTGTCAGTAAGTCGGCTACTACATAGCTGCTGCCACCGACGAAGATGAAGTCGTCTGCGGAGGCATCGGCAAGGGCTTGATGGTAGGCTGCGGTTACGGTGGGGTGAGCGGTGCCGTTGAGGTGATGCTGACGTGCCTCTTCCATGACTCGGTCAACAGGGATGGCGCGGTGGGTAGACGCTTGGGTGAAATAGTATACGGCGTTCTGGGGTAGCATTCCCATCACGGTGTCGATGTCCTTGTCGTCAACCATGCCGAAGACGATGCGCAGCTGCTTGCAGGGTTGTGCCTTGATTTGCTGGCTCAGATACTGCCATCCGCCTACGTTGTGGCCTGTGTCGCAGACTACGCGTGGAGCTGTTTGCAACTGCTGCCAGCGTCCGGTCAGTCCCGTGTGCTCAGCCACATGGGCAAAACCGTCAACCACCGCGGCACGGCTTGTCACCACGCCATGTTTCCGCAGTTCGTCACAAGCACAGAGGATGGTGTTGGTATTTTTCTCCTGATAGATGCCGCCCAGTTCACCATGCAAATGCCCCCAAGAACGTGTCTCGTAGTCGATGCCTCCCTCTATACGAAGCGTGGTTGCAGTTACCTCTGGCTCATCCTCGGCGAATCGGATGGGAGCATCCTCCTGCCGAGCCTTGTCGAGGAACACCGGTCGGGTCTCGTTGACAGTCTCGCCGATGACCACAGGCACGTGTGGCTTGATGATACCAGCCTTCTCACCTGCTATCTTGGCGAGAGTATTGCCGAGAAATTGGGTGTGGTCAAAGCTGATGTTTGTAATCACGGAGAGGATGGGGGTGATGATGTTGGTGCAGTCGAGACGTCCGCCAAGTCCCACCTCGATGACAGCGATATCCACATGCTGTTCGGCAAAGTATTTGAATGCCAAGGCTGTGGTCAGTTCGAAGAACGAAGGGTGTAGGGGTTCAAAGAAGGAGCGCTCTTGCTCTACAAAATTGATTACGTAGTCCTTGCTGATGGGCATGCCGTTGACCCGAATACGCTCGCGGAAGTCGACGAGATGTGGTGAGGTATAGAGTCCCACGCGATAGCCCTCAGCTTGCAAGATGGCGGCGAGGGTGTGTGAGCAAGAGCCTTTGCCATTGGTTCCTGCCACATGTATGGTCTTGAACTTGCGGTGCGGATTTCCAAAATGATTGTCGAGGGCATGTGTGTTGTCGAGCCCTTCTTTGTAGGCCGTGGCGCCCACCTTTTCAAATACCGGTGTGCTGTTGAACAGATATTCTACGGTTTCTTCGTAATTCATGTTCTGTCTTTGTTTTTATTTTTGTTTGTTGGGAGCAAAAACGAAACTGCGCTCTGTGGGAGCAAAAGAATTGTTTCCGTTTCTTTTGCCCTTACAGGGCGCAATGTCGTTTGTTGTTGATATCCAAGACGTTTTTGCTTATGCAAGAGGCAAAACCAAGCGACTTGGGTTATGTCCTTATTGGGCTTTCTGTTTATTTTGCTCAAGCGCAGTCTGTTTTCCTTGAAGGCTGCGCAAGGTTAAAAATCAACTGAAATAGTTCTTGAACTTCTGGAAGATAGTGCGCTTTGTAGTCACGTCTCCCTTGAAGTTGTCGCTATCCTTGAATGCCTCAATGGCTTTCTTCTCGTCTTTGGTGAGAGTCTTTGGCACGAAGACGCTGATGTTGACCACCAGGTCGCCAGTTCCGTGGCCATAGCCCTGAACGGCGGGCAGACCCTTGCCGCGCAGACGGAGTGTCTTGCCGGGCTGGGTACCGGCGTCAATCTTGATTGATACCTTGCCACCATCGATGGTTGGAACCTCCACTTCGCCGCCGAGAGCAGCAGTTGGGAAGTCGAGCAGGAGGTTGTAGATCACGTCATTGCCGTCACGCACGAATGTCTTGTTGTCCTCCTCTTCTATATATACGAGGATATCGCCAGGAACACCTCCGTGTGGTGCGGCGTTGCCTTTGCCTTGACAGGTGACCACCATGCCGGCTGCCACACCTGCTGGAATCTTCACCTCAACCACCTCTTCACCCTTGACAGTGCCAGTGCCTCCACAGACCTTACACTTGTTCTTGATGACAGTACCTTCACCATGGCAGGTGGGGCAGGGCGACTGTGTCTGAATCATGCCGAACATGCTCTGTTGGGTGCGTGTGACCACACCTGAACCATGACATGTGGGACAAGTCTCTGGCTTGCTTCCTTCCTCAGCTCCTGTGCCGTGGCAGTGGTCGCAGACCACATCTTTGCGCACCTTGAACTTCTTGGTGACGCCAGTGGCTACTTCCTGAAGCGACAAGGTGACCTTCATGCGCAAATCGGTGCCTCGGTATTGTGGGCGTTGGCGTGCGCCTCCACCGAAACCGCCAAATCCTCCAAAGCCACCGCCTCCGTGTCCGCCGAACACATCGCCGAACATTGAGAAGATGTCGTCCATGGAGAATCCTCCTCCACCGAATCCACCGTCGAATCCACCGCCAGGTGCGTTGAATCCAAATTGGTCATACTGTTGTCTTTTCTGGGGATCGTGGAGAACGTCGTATGCCTCGGCACACTCTTTGAATTTCTCCTCTGCCTCCTTGTTTCCCGGGTTGCGGTCGGGGTGGTATTTGATGGCGAGCTTTCGGTAAGCCTTCTTTATCTCGTCTTCCGAGGCGTTCTTGTCAATGCCGAGCACCTCGTAGTAGTCTCTCTTGGCCATGTCTGTTGTTTAAAAGTTTTTACGATGCGTGTGTGTGTCGGGGTCTGTATTACTGTCCGACTGCCACTTTGGCATGACGGATTACTTTGTCATTGAGTGTGTAGCCTGTCTGCACACAGTCGATGACCTTGCCTTTCTTGTCGTCGCCCAATCCTGGTACCATGGCGATGGCCTCGTGGTAGTCCACGTCGAAGTCCTTGTCCTTGGTGTCGATTTTCTTGACGCCGAGCGATTCGAGTGTCTTGACGAACTTCTTGTATATCAGTTCAAAACCATCTCTGAAGCTCTTCGCTTCCTCGGTGTCGCCTGCATTCTGCAGGGCACGCTCCATGTCGTCAAGTACAGGCAGGATGGCGGTGACAGTCTTCTCTGCACCATTGAGAATGAGTTCGGTCTTTTCCTTGAGTGTGCGCTTCTTGTAGTTCTCAAACTCTGCCACTTGTCTCAGGTATTTGTCCTTGAGCTCTTCTATTTTGGCATTGGCCACCTCGAGGGGATCTTTCTCCTCCTCTTTGGTGTCCTTTTTCTTGTCTTCCTTGTCAGCCTCAGGCTTCTTTTCTTCCTTAGGCTGTGCATTATGCTTGTTCTGGGCGGTCTGCTCGTTCTGCTTCTCGCCGTCAGTGATGTTGATGTCTTTTTCTTTTGTCATTGTTGATAGTTCCTTTCTTTTCCAACCTCTTAGCAAAAACCTTGCCAAACCGGGCTTATTCGCCATACATCTTCGCCTTCTGCTCCCTGATGGCGTCGTCGTAGATGTAGTCGTCGTAGTCCATGAGCTTGTCGATGGTGCCCTTTGGAGTCAGTTCGATGATGCGGTTGGCCACAGTCTGGATGAACTCGTGGTCGTGGCTGGCGAAGAGGATGTTGCCTTTGAAGCTGACGAGGTTGTTGTTGAAAGCCTGGATGCTCTCAAGGTCGAGGTGGTTGGTCGGAGTGTCGAGGATGAGGCAGTTGGCATTCTGCAGCTGCATGCGTGCAATCATCATTCTCATGCGCTCGCCACCGCTGAGCACGTTGACCTTCTTCTCCACGTCTTCCTGCTTGAAGAGCATGCGTCCGAGGAATCCCTTCATCGCCACCTCGTTGCCTTTGCCCCATTGGCTGAGCCAGTCGACGAGATTCATGTCGCCCTTGAAGAATTCGGTATTGTCCAGAGGCAGGTAGGCGGTGGTGATGGTCACACCCCACTTGTAGGTACCGGCGTCAGCCTTGCGGTTGCCGTTGATAATCTCGAAGAGGGCGGTCATGGCCTTGGGGTTGTGGCTGAGGAACACCACCTTCTGTCCCTTCTCGACATTGAAACTTACATTGTCGAAGAGTACGGTGCCGTCGGCGTCAGTGGCTTTCAGTCCCTCCACCTCAAGAATCTGGTTGCCAGGTTCGCGGTCCATCTGGAAGATGATGCCAGGATATTTACGTGATGAAGGACGAATCTCCTCAACGGTGAGCTTGTCGAGCATCTTCTTGCGACTGGTGGTCTGCTTACTCTTGGCCACGTTGGCGGAGAAACGACGGATGAACTCCTCGAGTTCCTTGCGCTTTTCCTCTGCCTTCTGACGCTGATTCTGCGCCTGACGGAGAGCGAGCTGTGAACTCTCGTACCAGAAGGAGTAGTTACCTGCGAAGACAGTCACCTTGCCAAAGTCGATATCTACGGTCTGTGTGCTGACGGAGTCGAGGAAGTGACGGTCGTGGCTGACCACGAGCACAGTCTGCTCCACATTGGAGAGATACTCCTCAAGCCACTGCACGGTGTCGAGGTCGAGGTCGTTGGTCGGCTCATCGAGCAGCAGATTGTCGGGATGTCCGAAGAGGGCCTTGGCAAGCATCACGCGCACCTTCTCGGTGTTGGACAGCTCGCTCATCATCTTCTGGTGCATGTCCTCCTTGATACCAAGGTTGGAGAGCATCTGTGCGGCGTCGCTTTCGGCGTTCCATCCGTCCATCTCGGCGAATTTCTCCTCAAGTTCTGCCACCTTGTTGCCGTCCTCGTCGTTGAAGTCGGGCTTCATGTAGAGTGCTTCGCGTTCCTTCATGTTCTGCCAGAGAGGCTGGTGTCCCATGAGCACGGTGTCGAGCACGGTATACTGGTCATATTTGAAGTGGTCCTGGTCCAATACGGAGAGGCGCTCGCCGGGGCCGAGTTCAACCGAGCCTTTGTTAGGCTCGAGCTCGCCACTGATGGCTCTGAGCAGTGTAGACTTGCCGGCTCCGTTGGCGCCGATGACGCCGTAGATGTTGCCGGGTGTGAACTTCAAGTTCACGTCCTTGTAAAGAACTCTTTTTCCGAATTGGATTGCAAGATTTGTAACTGTAATCATATTATACTTTATATCCTATTTATAATCTATTGTTTATCTAATTCTAAATCTGTTGTTCGCAAGATTCTTTGACGAATCATTCATCAAGCGGAAGTTGCTGAACTTCTCGTCCTTGTCATTTGGTCCAATGTTGACAATCTTAGAATAAACATAAATATTGCCACCCCTGTCCTTTATGATAGAGGAGATTCTGCCGATAATCTTGTTGTTCATATTCTAAATATTTATTCATTAACACGTCTGACGTGTAATCCTAAATATTTCTGTTATAAATATTTGGGTGCAAAGTTACTGCTTTTTATTGAGATATGCAAAACATTTTAAGTTTTCTAATATAGGGCGAAGATATCATTGGGTCAGACTTGACTTCCAAAGAAATACAGTCTTCACATGATGGCAAAGCCTAAAACTTTTTTATTCAAAAAAAGTTTAGTGGGCGGCGATATCAATAATTTTATAAAAAGTTTTCGTCCAATTATCATACATACCTACATAAACACTGGGGTTGTGAGCGTTTTATGTAGGTATGTATGATAAT
>JBNMIE010000117.1:0-6361 GCA_050873125.1 Prevotella sp. | reverse complement strand
GACTTCATCGAGTGCGATGGCATTCGTGGTAAGGTGGAGAGCATCACCTACCAGTCCACTCAGGTGGTCACTGCCGATGGCTGTGTCATCGCCTTCTTGAACAGCTCTCTGTTCAGCAAGAACTTCAAGAACATCACCAAGAATCACTCCTACGAGTTGGTCACTGTTCCGGTAGGTGTGGCGTATGGCTCCAATATCGATGACGTGAGACAGATGCTGATTGAGGCTGTGAAGGGACAGATGACGAAGAGTGCTGATGGCCGCGACCAGATAGATACCAAGAAGCCGGTTGGCGTGGTGTTCGATGAGTTCGGCGACAACAGTGTCAACCTGTTTGTCACCTACTGGGTTCTTGTGGAGCAGAAGTTTATCGTCACAGGAAAGGTAAAAGAGGCTATCTACAACACGCTCAATGCCCACAACATCGAGATACCATTCCCGCAGCGCGACCTCCATATCCGCAGTGTCGATGTGCCTGTTCCTGTACAGACCAAATAGAACCAGAAACAACGTGTAAACGCAATCGTCCGTCCATCAGGTTGAAGCGGTGGACGGACGATTGCGTTTATATGTAATAAAGGAATGTTCTGTTAAACCAATTGTATGCCGTTGTCGGTGAGGGTGATGAGGTAGCGCTTGTAGAGGTCGCCGATGGCACGCTTGTATACCTTCTTGCTCACTTGGAACCGCATCTTGATGTCCTCGGCGTCGCTCTTGTCGCCCAAGTCACACTTGCCGCCGTTGTCCTTCAGATATTGCAGCAGTTGCTCGGAGAAGTCGAGAGTCTGTCGGCGGCCAGTCGGCTGCACGGTCACGTCAATCTTCCCGTCGGGGCGGATGTTGGCGATATATCCCTTCAGTCGGTCGCCCGTCTGGAGATGGCGGAACACCTGATCCTCATAGACCAGTCCTGCGTATTTGTTGTCGATGATGACCTTGAATCCCAGTTCGGTCTTCTGCCATACCAGCAAGTCCACTTCCTCCCCATGCTTATAGGCAGGACGCTCCTTG
Organism: Prevotella sp.; assembly: GCA_050873125.1. GTDB lineage: Bacteria > Bacteroidota > Bacteroidia > Bacteroidales > Bacteroidaceae > Prevotella. Next base: position 5,350 of record JBNMIE010000117.1, on the reverse strand, counting down.
CTCAGAAAATGCTCCACTTTGGCGGATGCCACGATGCGGTAGCTCTCCTCGTCGATGTGCACATAGACCACATATTTGTTGCCCTTGACCATGCGCATCTTCTGCTCGCGGAAGGGGCAGAACAAGTCTTTCATCAGTCCCCAGTTCAAGAAGGCTCCATACTCGTTGACCCATGCCACTTCGAGGCAAGCAAACTCTCCCACTTTCGCCAATGGCTCTTCGGTGGTTGCTACCAACCGCTCGTCTTGGTCGAGATAGAGAAAACACTCTATCGTGTCGCCCGGCCGGATGCCCTTGGGCACATATCGTGACGGCATGAGAATCTCGCCCTCGTCACCTCCGTCGAGATAGATGCCGAAGTCTACGGTCTTCACGACCTTCAATTCATTATAGTCGCCTAATTTGATTTTGCTCATATCGTTTCCTCCTCGTTATTGATGGCAGAAGCCTCCGTGGAGACTTGCGGTTGTTCCTCGTTGACAATCATTCCGTCTTTCAGATGGATGGTTCGGTCGGTGATGCTCGCCAGTCCCTCGTCGTGGGTGACGATGACAAAGGTCTGTCCCAGTTTGTCTCTCAGGTCGAAGAACAGCTGGTGCAGTTCCTGTTTGTTTTTAGAGTCCAGACTGCCCGACGGCTCGTCGGCAAGAATGACGGCGGGGCGGTTGATGAGCGCACGGGCCACTGCCACACGCTGTTTCTCTCCACCCGACAACTCGTTGGGCTTGTGCTTGGCGCGGTCGGCGAGTCCCATGAAGTCGAGCAACTCCGAAGCGCGCTTTTTCGCCTCGCTGGGTTTCACGCCCGCAATGAAGGCGGGAATCATGATGTTCTCAATGGCGGTGAACTCGGGCAGTAACTGGTGAAACTGGAAGACGAATCCGATGTGCTTGTTGCGGAATTCCGACAACTTGTTTGTCGAAAGGTGCATCACATCGATGCCGTCTACAGTGATGCTTCCCGAGTCGGGCTTGTCGAGTGTGCCGATTATCTGCAATAGGGTGGTCTTGCCGGCGCCGCTTGGCCCGACAATGCTCACCACCTCGCCTTTGTTGATGTGCAGGTCAATGCCCTTGAGCACTTGCAGTGAACCGAAGTGCTTGGTTATTCCTTTGATGTCTATCATAATAGTCGTTGTTTTTTATTTCTTGAATTTCTTGTGGATCCATTCGCTCAAGGCGTCGTAGGCGCTGCGCTCCTCCTGATGCTGTGGCTCGGCGAAGGTCATGGTCTCCAGGGGCTGTTCGCCAAACTGCTCGGGGAAGATGATCATCACGTTCTTGCCGGTGAAATGCTGCGTCAGCTCATAGGGCAGACGTTCGATGGCTGGCTTGTAGGAGACTGTGCTCTTTCGGGCTGACACCACCACCAGCAGATGGTCTTCCTTGACGGTGGACGCCAGCATGGGCAGTTCGTTCCAATGCGCCATCAGCGTGTATTCCGTTCTCACGCTCGCGTGCCTGTTCTGTATATATTCGTTGATGAGCGAGAGCGATTCCTGCCGTCCGTGGAATTGGATGCGGCATTCCAGGTTCTCAGCCAATCTTGCCAACCGTTCCACCCATCGGTAGAATCCCGACTCGAATTCCGCTCTCGACGGCACCACCACTTGTATGCGGCGCAGCGTGTTGAGCGGTTGGTTGAACCGCGCAAGGATAATCTGGCGGTTTAGCCCGTTGTAGAGGCTCTGTTGGAAGTCTCCCCAAAATGCCTTGTTCACGTCGCCGTGCTGATGCAGTCCGAGGATGATTTCCGAAGCCTCGAATTCCTTGAACGCATGCTTGATGCCGTTGGCGATATTGGCGGCGATGCGCACTTGTGTCTGCACCTTCACGTCCGCCGCGCTGGCTGTGTCAGCCAGGTGGGCGAGCAGTCGCCGTCCCTTCTCTTGGTTTGTCCGTGCGTTCTTGTCGTCATACACCACGTTTAGACACACCAACCCTCGGTTCAGTTTCGGATTGCGCATCATGATGGCGAGGTGGAGCAGCGTGTCGGCATATTCCGGATATTTCACGGGAATGATGATTTTCTCGTCGTCAACCTTCTTGTCCTGTTCGATGTGCTCGTCCTTGTCGCGCAAGGCTATCTGTTGGGCAGCCCGCTCGGTGAGCAAGGAACTGATGATGCAGGTGAAGAGGATCATCAGCACCACGCTGTTGAGCATGTCGTTGTTGACCAACACCTGTCCGTCTGCCGTTTTCAGCTCCATTCCCACCATTACCATGGCGATGGCGCCGGCGGCATGGGCGGATGTCAGACCGAACATCATGTTGCCCGAGGTGCGGGGCAACTTGAATCCGATGCTTGCCGCATAGGCGGCGATACCTTTGGCAAGCGTACCCAACACGACGATGACCACTGTTGTCCAGATGACGTTGCCACCCGCAAACAGCAGTTTCACGTTGATGAGCATGCCCACACCTATCAGAAAATAGGGGATGAAGATTGCGTTGCCGATAAACTCGATGCGGTTCATCAGCGGTGACACCTGGGGGATGTATCTGTTGAGCATCAATCCGGCAAAGAAGGCGCCGAAGATGCCCTCCAAACCGATGGCTTCAGACAAGGCCGCACACAAGAACATCACCGCCAAGACATAGATGAACTGCATCACGGCATCGGAATACCGGCGCAGAAACCATCGGGTGGTCTTGGGGACAATCCACACCAAGCCGGCGCAGAACAAGGCGAACTTCATGCAGAACCAAATCCAATAAGCCACTCCCGTTTCTCCGCTTGCCGACCCGACGATGGCTGCGAGCATCACCAGGGCGATGAAGAGCGAGAGCATTGAGGCTCCGACACTGAGCGACACGCTGGGCTTCTTTTGCAGACCGTATCGGCAGACGATGGGGTAGGCAATCAGCGTGTTGGAAGACAAGATACATCCCAAGAGCAGCGATGCTGTCGGGGTATAGCCGAGCAGCAGTGTGCCCATGGCATAGGAGAAAGCAAACGGGATGCAGAAGGTCAGCAGACCAAACACCAGGTATCGGGTTTTGTTGCGCTTGATGCCTCCCGTGTCCATTTCCAGGGCAGCCAGAAACATGATGTAATAGATGCCCACCTTACCGAAAAGCTCAAACGAGTCGTCGCGGGCCAGAATGTTCAGCCCATATTTTCCCACCAACATTCCTGCCAACACCATTCCGATGATGTGTGGAATGCGCAACTTGCCCATGATAATCGGGGCAAAAAGAATGATGAGCAGCACTACGAAGAAGATCAACGTAGGGTCGGATATCGGGAAATATTGTGATATATCAGGCATTTTCGTTATTTTGTTTGCAAAGGTAGTGCAAATGAGCGGAATATAAAACAAATCCCATTTGTTTTTATTCCCGAATGCAGCCTATCCCTCAGTTTTGTCAAGTTGATAAGGGAAAATAGAACTGAAAATGTCAAAAAGTAGGACGAAACGACAAAAATTATAACAATTGTTGCCGAAATTAAATATAAAGTATTAATTTTGCAGCCGTAATCAACTAATTAAAAGGATTAAGATATGAAAGTAGCAATTGTAGGTGCGAGTGGAGCTGTCGGACAAGAGTTCCTTCGCGTACTCGCAGAGAGAAATTTCCCCATCGACGAACTTGTGCTCTTCGGCTCAAAGCGCAGTGCTGGACGAAAGTACGCATTCAAGGGTAAGGAATATGAGGTGAAACTCCTGCAACACAACGATGACTTCAAAGACATCGATGTGGCTTTCGTATCTGCAGGCGGTGGCACATCCAAGGAATATGCCGAGACCATCACCAAGTATGGCGCCGTGATGATTGACAACTCAAGTGCATTCCGCATGTGCGACGATGTGCCATTGGTTGTTCCAGAATGCAACGCGGAGGATGCTCTCAACCGTCCTCGCGGCATCATCGCCAACCCTAACTGCACAACGATTATGATGGTCGTGGTGCTCAATCCGTTGGAGAAACTCAGCCACATCCGCCGCATCCACATCGCCAGCTATCAGAGTGCCAGTGGTGCCGGAGCTGCCGCTATGGCAGAACTCCAGGAACAGTACAAGGACATCGTTGAAGGCAAACCCGTACATGTGGAGAAATTCCCTCATCAGTTGGCTTACAACGTGATTCCTCAGATTGACGTGTTCACAGACAACGGCTATACCAAAGAGGAGATGAAGATGTTCAACGAGACACGCAAGATCATGCACAGCGACGTTCGCTGTTCCGCCATGTGTGTCCGTGTCAGCTCGCTCCGTGCACATTCAGAGAGCGTATGGATTGAGACCGAGCGTCCCCTCAGCGTAGAGGAGGCACAGAAGGCTATTGCCGCTGCTCCAGGTGTCACTTTGGAGGATGATCCTGCAAACCTCGTCTATCCTATGCCGCTCGATACTGCCGGCAAGGACGATGTCTATGTAGGACGTGTCCGCAAGGATTTGGCAGACGATTGTGGTTTGACCTTCTGGCTCAGCGGTGACCAGATTCGCAAGGGTGCGGCTCTCAATGCCGTACAGATTGCCGAATATCTGTTGAAGGTCGGAAATATCAAGTAAAAATAGCATGTTTCAATAATAGGGGCAGGACCATTGGTGGTTCTGCCCCTATCTTGTTTATGTCGCATTCTTACTTTTTATTTGTCATTTTGCCACCAGTTCGATTTTCCAATTGATAATCAGCTTGTTACGGGTTGCAGATGTATGGTGGCAGATTCCACATCTGTCACCCCTTCGTTTCGCGTTGTTTTCTCCTAAGCAAAAGAGTTCAGATTTGCTTTCGGTGGCTGAACTTTTAGTTCAAGGGGCTTGAACTGTTAGTTCCAAGCCTGTTAACCGATTTTGAACAAGTCTTGTACGTTTGTTGATAGGGCAAAAAGGAGGGATGAAGTGGGGCGGTGGCAGTTGATGACAGACGGGTGGCAGATAAAAAGGGTATCTGCCACCCGTAATTGATTGAATTCCAATCTCATAAGTGTAAAAGGTGGCAAAATGGCAAATAAAACGTGGAAAACAAAAATTGTACAGGCGAGAAACGTCATCAATTTTGATTCTCTTCAAGATCGAAAGCGGTCCTCACACTTGTTGCGTAGAATTCTTGACAAAACAAAGATGATAGAGGGCGTGGCTCTTTATATAATATAATAAGGTGGAAAAATCAAGCGCTCCCCTTGTTTACCCGCAAATATGTAAACAAACGTTAAATACATAACATTTTTTGTAGTAATATTTGGAGTGTAAGGATAAAAGTGATACCTTTGCATCCGCTTTTGAGAAACAAGCTCGGGAGCGAATAAAGAAAGAGTTCTTTGAAAAGATTTACATAAACAGAGAAGTAGTACAAGAAGCGAGTATGGAAACATACTTGGGTAAAAGACACGAACCGTTCATATT
>JBNMIE010000116.1:0-6381 GCA_050873125.1 Prevotella sp. | reverse complement strand
TGGCATCTGGATGATGCTGAGCATGGCATCAAGACCGTCGAGCATGCCTTTGATGGGCACACCGATGACTGGCAGTGTGGTGGAGGCGGCGATGACACCGGGAAGTGCGGCGGCCATGCCGGCACCGGCAATGATGACACGGATGCCACGAGCCTTCGCCCCTTTGGCAAACTCTTCCACGGCATCGGGAGTGCGGTGGGCAGAGAGAGCGTTCACTTCAAAAGGAATCTGCATGTCGTTGAGAAACTTGCAGGCCTTTTCCATAACGGGCAGGTCACTGGTCGAGCCCATGATAATACTTACTAAAGGTTTCATGTTTCAGTATGTTTTTTGAGTTACATTATTGCAATGGTATAGTAGGCGGTGAGCACCCCCACACCAAATCCGCCCAGCACTTGCGATAGGGTGTGCTGGCGCAGAATCATGCGGCTCGTGCCGACCATGCCCGCCACGAGCATGACCACACAGAACCACCAGGTGGGGTTGAAGAGGAAGATGCCCGAGAAGGCTATCAGCGCACCCGCCACACCGCCGATGGCGGCTGTATGGGTGGATATTTTCCACCACACATTGATGATGGCGCACAGCACCTGCAGAAACAGGGCAGCCATCAGGATGCTCCCCATGAAGTGGGGAATATGGAAGATCTCCATCAAGTAGAGACACACGAAATAGCAAAGGATGGAAATGGTGTAGGGCACCATACGCCGCTCCTTGATGCCCAGTTCGATGGGTGACCATCCCTGATAATGACGGTAGAGATGGATGAGCATGGTGGGCAGAAGGATGGTGAACAGGTAGACCATGGACAGCACAAATATCTTATACCCCGTGGGCATAAGGCTCAAATAACTGAGAAAGAAAAGCACTGCCAGCCCCAACAGAGGCAGGTAGAATGGGGTGAACAGCATACTCATCACCCGTGCTATCATTATAATTGTCTTGTTGTTCATTCTTTACGTAATCTTGCGACGGGAATACCCAACTGTTCTCTGTATTTGGCGATGGTGCGGCGCGCTATCGGGAAACCGCGACGCTCCAGCTCTGTCTTCAGGGCGTCGTCGCTCAAAGGTTTGTGTTTGTCTTCTTGGGCTATCACTTCCTTGAGTGCCACCTTGATTTTTCGGGTAGAGAGTTCCTCGCCGTCTTCGGTGGTATAGGCCTCGCTGAAGAAGTAGCGCAGGGGGAATGTGCCCCAACGGGTCTGTGCATACTTCACGTTGCTTACTCGGGAGATAGTGGATATGTCGAGTCCGGTCTTGTCGGCTATGTCTTTCAGGGTCATCGGACGAAGGTCTGCCTCGTCGCCGTCAAGGAAAAACTTGTGCTGCCAGGCAATGATGGCCTTCATGGTGACGTAGAGGGTGTGACGGCGCTGCTTCACCGCGTCGATGAAACTCTGTGCCCGGTCCACCTTCTGCTTGGCATAGAGCAGGGCCTCCTTGGTCTCGCGGTTCATGCCGCTCTTGTTCTTTTTGTAGGTGTCGAGCATGTCGACAAAGGAGGGCGACACATAGAGGTCGGGGATTCTTCCCTTGTTGATGCTGAAGCTTACTTGTCCGTCGTCGTCAGTGTCGACCACGAAATCGGGGGTTATCTGTTGCATGTTCCTGCCCACGGTCTCCCCCATCGACGCACCGGGCTTGGGATTCAGTTTGAGTATTTCTTTCTGGATGGCCGCCACCTCGTCGTCGGTGAGCGAGAGGTGTTGCTTGATTTTGTCCCAACGTTTCTTGATGAACTCGTCGTAGCACTCGTCTATCACCCGATATACCAGCATATTGATTTTGCTGCCCTTCTTGCGCTCCACCTGCAAGAGCAAGCATTCCTTGAGGTCGCGTGCGCCGATGCCGGCAGGGTCGAAGTCTTGCAGCGTGTCGAGCATCTCCTTGATCTCCGCTTCCGAAGCGTCTATGTTGTGATAGATGGCCAGTTCGTCCTCAATGGTGTCGAGGGGCTTGCGCAGCAATCCGTCCTCGTCGAGCGAACCGATGAGATATTCCAAAATGTCGCGCTGCTTTTCTGTCAACTCGAGTTCACCCACTTGCTCGTTGAGCTTGTCGTAGAAAGAAGTGGAGTCTCCATAGACCTGCTCCTCATAGTCCGCAGTCTGCCGTGAGTTGCCGGCATGTTCATAGTCTGGAAGGGCGTCATCCTTGCCGATGGAGTCGAGCACACTGTCCAGTTCGTCCTTGCGGTCTTCCCGCTCGGCATGCTCCTCATACGACTCGTCCGTACCGTCCGCCGTATCCTGTGCCACGTCGTCATCACTGTGATTGTCGCTCATGGCGTCGTCGGGAGAGGCGCTCTCCAGGGCTGGATTGTCGTCTATTTCCATGTCTACCTTCTGTTCCAGTTCCGCCAAAGGCATCTCCAACATTTTCACAACCATCATCTGCTGTTGTGAAAGTTTCTGCATCTGCTGCAGCTTTTGGGTCTGGGTCTGGATGAGTTTCTGTGACATGGATATATGTATGAATGGTTTTACCATGCAAAAGTACATAAAAAAGAATAAACGCAAAATAAAAACGCGCACATTAACGTTACTTATAGAAACGATTCCTCATGAACAAAAAAATAGACTATTTTTCCTTTGCCGCCAGATGGGTGTCTGCCCTGGCACTTCTTCTGACCTGCCTCTCCCTGCAAGCTGCTCCCATAGGGTCTTGGAAGGCCTATATGTCCTACCGCGAAGTGACAGAGATCGAGAAGGGGGGCCACACGCTTTATGTGCTGGCGTCCAACAGTCTCTATAGCTACAACACCCAGGACAACAGCATCCAGACCTTTGACAAGGCCAACACGCTGAACGACTGTGAGATTGCGCACATCGCCTGGTGTCAGCCAGCCCGCCGCCTGCTCATTCTCTATACCAACAACAACATTGACATTCTGAGCGAGAATGGTGTCGCCACCAACGTGCCGGCTTACTACAACTTCACGACCAGCAACGACAAGACGGTCAACGATGTCTATGTCTATGGTTCCAACGCTTATCTCTCCACGGGTTTCGGCATTGTGAGCGTCAACATGAAGGCGGCGGAAATCAGCAACACCTACAACCTTGGATTCAAGGTTGACTACTGCTACATCAGCGGAAACAGCATCTTTGCCGCCTCGTCCACCAAGGGCCTCTACTCTGCCCCACTCTCCACCAACCTGCTCGACAAGAGCAATTGGAAACGGATTGGGGAATACGTTCCACAGCAAAAGACCGTTGACCCCGAACTGCTGGCGATGGTGAAAGACTTGAACCCCGGTGGACCAAAGTACAATTTCTTCGAATACATGAAGTTTGTCGACGGCAAACTCTATACCTGTGGTGGTGGCTACAATACCCTCGACGACTCCACACGGCCCGGCATGATACAGGTGTTGCAACCCAATGCCGATGAATGGCAAATCTATCAAGACCAGCTCGACACCATCACTGGCATAAAATACATCTCTACCAACTGTCTCGCCGTCGACCCCTTGGACCCCAAGCACGTGTTCGGCTCGGGAAAGACTGGACTCTATGAGTTCTACGACGGAAAGTTCCAACACCATTTCAATGAGGACAACAGTCCGATTGTGTCGGTGTTTCAGCCTAACAACCGCGACTACACATTCGTCTTTTCCGTCATCTTCGACAAAGAGGGCAACCTCTGGCTCTACAACAGCTACAACGACCGCGACGTGTCGCTCCTGGAATTCACCAAGGACCGGGAGTGGAAAAAATTTCCGCACCAGGAGATGCGGTGGGACGGCACCAACGTGGAAAGGGCCATCCGACAGCCCATGTGGGACAGTCGGGGACTACTGTGGACAGTGAACGAGGACTTCCTCAAGCAGTGTTTCAATTGCTACCAGCCCAGCACAGATGCCGTGAAGGTCTATAATAAGTTTATCAACGAGGATGGCGAGAATTTGGCTTTCACTGATGGCAACAACGGTTTCCAATGCATCGCCGAAGACAAAGAGGGCAATATCTGGGTGGGTTCCACACTCGGACCTCTCTATCTCTCCGCGGAAAACATCGCTTCGGGCAACGAGACCTTGACCCAAGTGAAGGTGCCGAGAAACGACGGCACCAACTATGCCGACTATCTGCTCGCCAACGTACAGATCACTGCCATAGCGGTGGACGGCGCGGGCCGCAAATGGTTTGGCACCAACGGCAATGGTGTCTACCTGATCAGTCAGGACAACATGACCCAGATACACCATTTCCTCACCACCAACAGCGACCTTATCTCCAACACCATCAAGTCGATAGCCATCGACGAGAAGACGGGTGAGGTGTTCTTCGGCACTGACAAGGGACTGTGCTCCTACATGAGCGACGCCACAGCGACCAACGAGGACATGACGAAAGACAATGTCTATGCCTACCCAAACCCTGTACACCCCGGCTATGAGGGCAACATCACCATCGTGGGATTGTCCTACAATGCCGATGTGAAGATAGTCACCACAAGTGGCACGCTTGTAGCGCAGGGCAAGAGCACGGGCGGCAGCTTCGTCTGGGACGGCCGTGACGGCAAGGGAAGAAAGGTGGCAAGCGGCATCTACATGGTGGAAACAGCCAAGAGTGACGGGTCGAAAGGCACGGTCTGCAAAATAGCCATTGTCCGATGAGTAAGCGCAACCTTCCTCTGTGGGTCATTGCAGGCTTCACGCTGCTCCAGTTGGTCGTGCTCATTGTGTTCGGCTATACGCCCTATCCCGACAGCGACGGCTACCTGAATGTGGCGCGTGAGTGTGTGGCGCAAGGGGAACCTTATCCCACACAGAGCCAACTCGTCGAGACGCCTTTCATCTGGAACATCGGTGCCATCAATGCCATATACCTCTCACTCCGACTCTTCGGCACAGCCTATCCTTTACTCGTTGGCTATGCCTTTCTTAAGGGAGCGACAGCCTGGCTGGTCTATAAGACGGCAGAACGAATCGCTGGCACCAAGACGGCATGGACAGCACTGATTCTCTATGTGCTCTATCTGCCCAACTATGGCGAATGTACGTCTTTTCTTAGCGAGTTGCCCTTCACCTTTCTCTGCATGCTCGCCTTCTGGCTCATCATCTGCAAGCAGCGGTTTGTTTGGGGAGGCATCTTTCTCGCCATCGCCAATTGGATGCGTCCGTTTGCCCTGGTGTTCCTTGTATCCATGCTGGTCTACACTTTCTTCCTCCATCAACAACGGTTCCGCCGTATGGTCAAGTTGTCGGCGAGCTATGTGGTGGCAGTCTGCCTCATCGGTGCGGGATGCTTCCTGCGGACCGGTCATTTCCTCTATCAAGCCCAAACGGGATGGATGTCGCTGATGCAATATCATTGGGACCACGACTCTGACCAGCAGTCTGACCGCCATCTCTTTGCCTGTGGCGACCCCACAAAAGTGCCCGACGAGCATTTCAACTACCGACAACGCGACTCGCTATGGCGCGCCAACTTCTTCAAATGGTTGCCAAACAACAAAGGGGAATATGCCAAGCAGATTCCTTATAAGGTCATGAAAACCTATGTCTCAGACAACGGCAACCTATGTGCCCTGATGACCAAGCAGCAGAAAGCCTCCGCCTACATGTACGAGCCCCTCAGCATGGCGCGTCTGAAACAAGATTTTCCACACTATCAAGCCATCCAGTGGCTGACCGCCTACAATCTCGTGTTCTATTACGCCTTGATGATACTGGCACTTTGGGGCATCGGAATAGTGGCAAAAAACAAGCCTCTGTGGATTCTGGTTCTCGTCCCTCTGTTGGGCACCGTGTTCATTGCCTTGGTAGGACACGGCGAGACACGCTTCCACCAACCCTTCATGCCCTTCCTGATCACCCTTGCCGCCATCCGGCTGAGGGCATGGAAGGGAAAGGTACGAATAAAGTGAAAGTTAACAAACTCTACCCACAAAAGAGTTATAATGCAGCAGCTATTCGTCTAACTTGTGACAAACGCTTCATAAATGTGGCATCCTTTTTCGTCGACTGGATGTTATAACGCATCTGCATCTTCAGCAAAGGTTCTGCATCCACACCTAAAGCAGCCTCAAACAACAAAGCCGTCTTTTCTGTAACCGGTCGCCGCGCATTCAAAATTTCATTTAAGGCAGAGTAGGCTATTCCCATTTCCTCAGCCAACTTACGCTGGGAAATACCTCTATATTCTATTTCATCCTTCAATATTTCCCCCGGATGCGTCGGGAAAGCCGGAGTCATATTATTTGCAATCATATTATTACCCATAACTGTTCTATTTATAATTATTGCTGTCCGCTAAAACTTTTTTATGCTAAAAAATTAGGGCTGGATTCCTCGCTTGGAATTCAGCCCTTTTAGTTACCTTTGTTGTTGCTAAAAAAAAATCCAGTAACTATGGACAAAGGTACACATTTTATC
>JBNMIE010000115.1:0-6485 GCA_050873125.1 Prevotella sp. | reverse complement strand
TCCATGCCTTGAAGGAATTGAAATAGAAAGGGGCGTTGTCCCGCATCAGTCCAACTGAAGGATGACATCGTGCTCCTTCGCCATGCGGCGCAGGTTGAGCACGGCATAGCGCATGCGGCCGAGCGACGTGTTGATGCTCACCCCGGTGGCCTCGGCTATCTCCTTGAACGAGAGGTTCTGGTAGAAGCGCATGTAGACCACCTCACGCTGGGTGGGCGGCAACAGCTCCATCAGCCGTTTCACATCCTCCAGCACCTGCTCGCGCACATATTGGCTTTCCCTGTTGTAGGCATCCAGGTGGTTGGCCTTGAGCAAGGAAAGGTCGTTGTCGGGGGAAGCCTCGACAATATGGCTGCTGCATTGTTCGCGATACCAGTCCATGATGGCATTGTGTGCGATACGGGTAATCCATCCGGCGAACTTGCCGGAATTGACATATCTGCCCTCTTGCAACTTGACGATAACCTTGACAAAGGTTTCCTGAAAGATATCGTCAGCCACTTCACGATCGTGAACGACAAATAAGATATACGAAAAGAGAGCATCCTGATTACGGGTGAGCAATTCGTCGAAAGCGGAATTGTCCCCCTGCATATACGCCAATGCCAACTCTTCGTCGGTCATTCCTACGAATTTTTCCATCTTTATGTTTACTTGTTTTCTAAGTAAATGTGTGCTATAGGCAGATAATTTAAAAGTTTAGATATGCAAAGGTAAGCCTTTTGTGGAAACCTTGCAAATTTTAGAGATAGAAATGTATAAAACACAAAAGAGGTTGGTGCAGGATGCTACCAACCTCAAAAAGATGATTTCGATAACTGCGAAATCAAAAAACCTGTCGCAAATATAGTCCCTTTTACCGACAAAAGCAAATTATCCGGAAGAAATCTTCAATATTTAACATTTTCCCCTCATCCGCACCCACAAAAAGCCTAAAAAACAATAATACTTGAAATGTAAGTTGTGGATTAATTGTTAAATTCGTATCTTTGCAGTTGATAGTATTATACATTAAGAATTAATCATCAACCGATAACAAACAATGAAACTGATCCAACTCGTATTGATGGCACTCTTGATGCCATTGTCGATGATGGCCTCGGTCTGGGATACGGAATATCCACAGATTGAGCAGAACATCCAGCAACCAACATTCGCCAACCGTACTTTCCTCATCACAAAGTATGGCGCGTCAACAAAGGCTACAGCCGCCAAAAACCAGGCTGCCATCAACAAGGCCATCGTGGCTTGCTCGAAGGCAGGTGGCGGCAAGGTGGTGATTCCTGCCGGAGAATGGAAGACGGGAGCCATCACCCTGAAAAGCAACGTGAATCTGGAACTGCAGAAGGACGCAAGACTGCAGTTCGTGTTCGACACCAACCTCTACCCCAACGTGCGCACCCGCTGGGAGGGTCTTGACTGTATCAACTACTCGCCCTGCATCTATGCCTACCAGGCGAAGAACATCGCCATCACCGGCGAGGGTATCATCGATGGCGGCGGCAACAAGAAGACATGGTGGCCCATGTGCGGCGCTCCACGCTTCGGCTGGACACAAGAGGGCACTCCCGAGTCACAGAAGATTGGCCGTCCGGAAATCTTCAAGATGGCACAGGACGGTGTGGCTATCGAGAAGCGCGTGATGGGCAAGGGCAAGGGACTCCGCCCTCAGCTGGTCAACTTCTACCAGTGCGAGAACATTCTCATCGAGGGCGTGTTCATGCTCAACTCCCCCTTCTGGGTAATCCATCCTCTGCTGTCCAAGAACATCACCGTGCGTGGCGTGAAGATTTGGAACGAAGGTCCTAACGGCGACGGCTGCGACCCAGAGTCGTGTGAGAACGTGCTCATCGAGAACTGCGTGTTCCACACTGGCGACGACTGCATCGCCATCAAGAGCGGACGCAACGAGGACGGACGCAAATGGAACATCCCCAGCAGAAACATCATCGTGCGTGGCTGTAAGATGGAAGACGGACACGGTGGCGTGGTAGTAGGTTCGGAAATCTCCGGCGGCGTGAACAACGTGTTCGTGGAGAACTGCGAGATGGACTCGCCCAACCTCGAGCGTGTGCTCCGCATCAAGACCAACTCTTGCCGTGGCGGCTTGACCGAGAACATCTATATGCGCAATGTCAAGGTGGGACAGTGCCGCGAGGCTGTGCTCCGCATCAACCTCTGCTACGAGCCTAAAGAGGCTGCCAAGCGTGGCTTCAACCCGACCGTGCGCAATGTCTACATGGAGAACGTGACTTGTCAGAAGAGTCGTTATGGCATCCTGCTCAACGGTCTTGACGATGCGGACAACATCTACAACATCAACGTGAAGAACTGTTCCTTCAACGGTGTACAGGAAGACCACGTGAAGAAGACCGGCAAGAGCCACGACCTGCACTTCGACAACCTCATGATCAACGGCAACCTCACCCTCGACAAGATGCCTTACCAGCACTACAGCGAGTGGCTCGCCAAATCAGAGATGCAGCGCGTGCCGGAATCCTATCTGCTCGACTTCTCCAAGAAACCCAAGTGGAGCTATGTGATGGGCATCGAACTGGAGTCATTCCTCGACACCTATCTCGCCTACAAGGACAACAGCATCCTGGACTACTGCAAATCTTATCCCGCCAAGATGATTGCCAAAGACGGCACTGTGACGGGTTACAAATATGAGGACTTCAACCTCGACAACATCCGTACAGCCCGCTTCATCTACCGCATGTATCAGCTCGACCCGCAGGAGGGCGAACTGAAAGCGCTCCAGACCATGTACAAGCAGCTGCTCAAGCAGCCCCGCACCAAAGAGGGCGTGTGGTGGCACAAGGCTATCTATGCCAACCAGGTGTGGCTCGACGGCATCTTCATGGGTCTGCCCTACTACACCATGGCAGCCCCCACATTGGCCAAGAAGCCCAAGAAGATTTATGACGACGCGCTGATGCAGATCACCCGCACCTTCAACCGCACCTATGATGCCAAGACCGACCTCTGGAAGCATGCTTGGGACGAAACCCACACCATGTTCTGGGCCAACAAGGAAACAGGACTGAGCCAGCACTCATGGGCACGTGCCATGGGATGGTTCACCATGGCCATGATCGAGGTGCTCGACGTGCTGCCACAAGATCACCCACAACGTGCAGAACTCATCAAGATGTTCAACAAGGCCATGACTTCCGTCGTGAAATACCAGGACAAGAAGAGCGGCGTGTGGTATGACGTGCTCGACGTGAAAGACCCAAAGAACTATCTCGAGGCTACCGCCTCCTCCATGTTCGCCTACTGTCTGCTGAAAGGTCATCGTCTCGGCTATTTGGGCGACAGCTTCCAAAAGGCAGGTCTGAAGGCTTACAACGGCATCCTCAAGAACTTCATCCGTGTGAACGCCGACAAGACCATCTCGCTGACCAGCTGCTGTGCAGTCTCTGGCCTTGGCCCTGCCAAGAATCCAAAGCGTGACGGTTCGTTCGCCTACTACATGAGCGAGCCTGTACGTGACAACGACGCCAAGGGTGTCGGTCCGTTCATCTGGGCATCGCTCGAGATGGAGCGCATGGGCTACAACACCAGCTCTACCATCAACGTGAAGTAAACCCACTTCTTCCCCCGTTAAAGCCATTTGCCCTCAAGACAGAGGTCTGACGACGGCAAATGGCTTTAACTTTTTCCTATAAACCTTTCCATTCGCAAGAACTAAAACCAATCATACATGAAGAAAATTCTATCCACTCTTGCCATGGCCACAGCTGTGACCACCGCCATGGCTCAAGTTCCGGCTTTCCCCGGCGCTGAAGGTCATGGACGCTACGTCACAGGAGGACGTGGCGGCAAGGTCGTACATGTGACCAACTTAAACGACAAAGGCACAGGCTCATTCCGTGCCGCAGTCAGCGGTTCGAGCAAAAAGATTGTCGTGTTCGACGTGGCAGGCGTCATCCCCTTGGCTTCCGACCTGAGCATTGGCGACAACACCACCATCCTCGGACAGACCGCCCCCTACCCCGGCATCACCCTCCGCTACTACACGGTAAAACCAGGCAGCAACAACATCATCCGCTTCATCCGTCTGCGCCGCGGACAGGAGAAGGATGTCAATGACGGTGCCGACGCCTCCACACAACGCCACCGCACAGGCATCATCTTCGACCACTGCTCTTTCAGTTGGAGCATCGACGAGGTGGCTTCGTTCTATGACAACAACAACTTCACCATGCAGTGGTGCACCATCGCAGAAAGTCTCTGCAATGCCGGACACGACAAGGGTGCCCATGGTTATGGCGGCATCTGGGGCGGCAAGCTCGCCAGCTTCCACCACAACATGATAGCCCATGTGGCAAACCGCTCTCCCCGATTCAACGGTGCCCGCTACGGATGGACTGGCTACACGGCGAATTATGACTACAATACTTACAAGTGGCAGAATCCGACACAGGCAGAGAATGTGGACTTCCGCAACTGTCTGATGAACAACTATGGCAGCGGCACTTGCTATGGCGGTCCTGGCGGCGGACAAATCAACATCGTGAACAACTACTACAAAGCCGGACCGGAGACCAGTGCCTCTATCATCAACCAGGTGACCGTATCGTCTCAAGGCAACTCCGATTCCAGCCATCCGGAATACTACGGCATGGCAAGCCGATATTACATCTCCGGCAACACCATGTGCAGCAACAGCGGAAACGTGGTCAACAACCGAGATTGGAACGGTGTGAGCTATGACGCCGGCACCCACACGCTGAACGGCGAAAGATACACAGAAGACAAGAACAACTTCTATGATGCCGACCATGTGACCATCGACGGTGTTTCGTGTGTGAAAATGAAATTGGACGCTCCCGCTCCCACCGGTTTGGTGACCACCCATACAGCGGCCAATGCCTACCAGAAGATTCTCAGCTACTGTGGAGCCAACATGTTCCGCGACGATGTGGATGCCCGCTACATGAAAGAGGCGCAGACCGGAAAACCCACTTACAAAGGTTCCGTCACCAAGAAATGGGGACGCATCGACGTGGTGGCTGACGTGGACGGCTATACAGAGAAGACATTCCCTGTCGGTTCACGTGACAAGGACTTCGACTCGGACAACGACGGTATGCCTGACGCTTGGGAGAAAGCCAACGGACTGAATCCCAACGATGCCAGCGACGCCCTCACCTACTCACTCGACAAGAAGGGCTACTACACCAACCTGGAAGTGTATGCCAACTCGCTCGTTGAGGAAATCATGACACAGGAAAACAAGGACGCCATCTCGTCTGTAGACGAATATTATCCTACGGTCAACAAGGCTGACGGCATCGAATACTACTCTGGCCGTATCGTGGAACGCGTGGAGGACAGCGGTAACACGGGAGGTTCGGAACCCAGCACTCCCGACACGCCGGACACACCAGAGACCATCACCGGCGAAAAGGGCACCATCACATGGACGCTCAGCTCGGGAAGCGCCACTGAGGCTCCCGAAATATCCAGCAACATTGCGAATGCCATCGCCTCTACCGCCATCACGCTCGGTTCCAATATGTCCATAGCGGGCACGGCGACAGTCAACGGTGCTGTACAGACAAAGTTCCAGCCTCTCGTCACCAGCGAGTCATCCTCAGAAGACGACGCTGTGAAGTTCAGCGTGACCACAGCCGACGGCATATTGTTCCAGCCCACCAACGTGGCCTTCAACATCACCCGTTGCGGTACTGACGGCGGAAACTTTGACGTGAGTTGGGAGAACACCTCAGGCTTAACGGAAGTGGACAAGGCGCAAAAGCCCAACAGAAACAATGCTGCCGGCGGATGGTGGACAGCCTACAGCAAGGACTTCACCGCTACCGCCACAACAGGCACAAGCAGCCTGGTGGTCTATATATATGGCTACAATGGCAAGGAGAAGGAAAAACCCAAGCAGTGCAGCATGCACCAACTGGTAATCACAGGTGTGGTGTCCAGCCCCACAGGCATCTCCAACATCAATAGTGTCCAAGCCCGCAAGACGGAATATTTCACAGCCAACGGCAAAAAGATTTCCGCCCCACAGCGTGGCATCAACATCCGCAAGACAACTTACGCCAACGGCAAGGTTGTCGTGGACAAGGTTATCAAATAAACAAAAACTCCCTCGTTGCCTAATTCCGCAACGAGGGAGTTTTTGTTTTCAAGCCACAGCCCTACCGCTTCATCACGAGAGGATAACGCTCAGGATGTTTCAGACTTTCGATTTCCAAATCCACATCCAAGGCTGGCCATTCTATTGCATTTCGTCCAGACATTCTCACATTCAACGCCTCTGAGATACTCGCATCCCGCATCCAGGGAATACGGTTGTAGGACAAGAAATAATCCTGTCCAAGAACCGATATCATCATCCCCTTATCATTTATCATCAAGACGCTTACTGATGTGTCTTGCAAATTTGATTTTAAATTCGGACTCATTCATTTAAATTTCTGCAAATATAATAACAAATATAATACAGTCCAAACTTT
>JBNMIE010000114.1:0-7052 GCA_050873125.1 Prevotella sp. | reverse complement strand
TATATAGGCCCCATGCATGATATAGAAAACTGCTGTTCATGATTATATATTTGTTTGTGGTTATTCAAATATACAAAATGTTCAGCGGTTTTCTTTTGTTTTATTCTGGCTATATCACTCCAATTTCCGGAAGAGCCTTTTTTGTTTGTCTCCGCTACCCCCGATTATCCCTACTATTACTAACGTCTGAGGAGTTGCAGGCAAGCTAAACCACAAACAACATGAAGAAAATTCTCTTCCGCAGACTATGCCTATTTATTCTGCTTTTGGCATCCAGCCTACAAACATGGGCATACGACAAATCTGTCACATTTCAAGTTGATGGCATTTGGTATTATACAACAGATCCCTACACCTCCTCTGGTGTTGAAGTCGTTGCACCAAAAACAGGTAGTTATGAAGGAAATATTACGATTCCCGACAAAGTTACTTACAATAACAAAGAATATGCAGTATGTTATATTTGGAAAGAAGCTTTCAAGAATCAAACAGGATTGACATCCGTAACGATGGGAGACAGTATCCGATGGATTTGTGAAGACGCATTTAGCGGATGTACATCTTTGAAATCAGTCAAATTCGGAGCTAACACAAATTTAATTAGCATGACAGCTTTTTGGGGGTGTAAATCGTTAGAATATGTAACGCTCCCCAAGGATATTACCGCTATCTATAGAAGTACTTTTAGCCAATGCGGAAACTTGAAGAAAGTAATCATTCCCAGAAACTGTGAAAAAATTTGGGATTATGCCTTTGCAGACTGCAACATAGATACGCTAATCATTAATTCCACCAATTTGGATGCAACAGACTATACGTTCACAAACTTCAATTCAAAAATCATCTATGCCAACCCATCCGTCATTAGCTCACTTCAAAAGTATCTACCTGGCCATTACTTTGCAGAAATTGAGAAACCTTTCATTCTAAATGAAATAAACCGCCAACCAAGGTCTATATCATTCAAGATAGGAAGCAGCATCTATGATAACTATCATGCGAAGCTGAGTAAAGTGGAATTTCAAGGGCAGACATTGACGCCACAAGCAAACGGTGTCTATCTCTGCAAAGGACTGAAACCTGAAGAAGAGGCTGCAATCAGCATTTATTACACGGATGAAAAATATACTGAAGACATTTCTTATGCCATTAGAAATGTATGCGCATCCAAACAGCAATTCAAATCCGACTTCTACGATACTGACAATACGAAAATCCAAAGAAAACTAACAGCCTTTCCCGACACTAATTATGTGGTAGAAGAATTCGGTATTTATTATAATAAAGAATATTATCCTGGTGTAGAATACAGTTCTGACGGATTAACAAAATTAGTGACTCTCAACAACTTAGAGCCAGGAAAGCAATTCATCTATAACTTTTACATCAAATATACGGATGGTAAAACTTTTTATGGCGAAAGTGAATCTGGATGGACTACAAGTCCTTACGCAAGCATGACGAAAGTTTCTGTAGGACCCACTTCCTTCTATTATAAAGGAAAAGTAACGCTTGAGGGAGCCCATCGTGAGATGCGTGGCTTCGATGTTGATGGTGTAAATACGGAAAAAGATAGTGTTGAAATCAAACGAATAGACTTGGAACCAGAAACTATCTATGTCTTAAAATATTGGGTTAAAGTAAAAGAAAGCCCAAATAAATTCTATTCAGGCGCAACAAAGGTTACTCTCCCCGCCCCTACTTTCGAGACTCAGCAAGCCAAAGCTACCAGCGAGACGTCTGTCATACTCTCCGCCAACACCAATCTCGAAACGACCGTCACCAAAGCGGGATTTGAGTGGCGTCGCTATGATGCACCGGCAGAATTGCCAAGCACTAAGGTGGCATGTGCTGTTGTGGACAACCAACTGATGGGTTCCTTGCGCAACTTGAAGTCGGAAATATATTATAAGTATCGCCCCTACTACACCACGGCTTCCGGAAAGAGCTATTATGGTGAATGGGTGGCATTCATTGCCGGTGACGCTTCCGTTTATTTTGAACCCATAACCCGCACGTATGCGGTAGCGGAAATAACGGAAAACACGGCTCAGGTCAGCGGTGCTGTGGTAGCCGGAACAGACAACATCATCGAACAGGGATTTGAATATTGGAAGACTGCAACTGTGCAAACGCGTGCCGCAGGCAGCAATGTGAAAACTGTCAAGGCCAGTGGTCAGATGATGACCGCTACCCTATCTGGCCTGGAACCTGGCACAGCTTATTCTTATCGTGTCTATGCGAAAACAGCCAATGGCACAACCTATGGCGAAGAGCAGAAATTCACTACGGGCGGCACGCCGACAGGCATCAAAACAATTGCCACGACAACAGATGACAACATCGCCATCAAAGGCAGTCTGAATGCCGCACTCTCCGTCAAGACGGACGCTTCGGCAAGCACCGCTCTATGGGAAATCATCAATATGAACGGAAAAACCATTGACCGCGGTCACGTGTCAAGCAATGGCAATTGGACAGAAATCCATCACAAGCCACTCGACCGAGGCATTTATCTGGTACGCATCACCACCAAACAAGTAACTAAAACCTATAAGCAAGTAGCCAAATAACTATTTCACTACGACCAAGGGCAGGACGAAAATCCTGCCCTTTTATTTTGTATTGTCTTCGATTTGCACTAACTTTGCACGCTGATAATAAAAACGTTTTTATAGACATGTCATTAAAATGTGGTATAGTAGGACTGCCTAACGTGGGCAAGTCCACTCTTTTCAACTGCCTGTCCAGCGCTAAGGCACAGGCTGCCAATTTCCCTTTCTGCACCATCGAGCCTAATGTAGGCGTGATTACCGTGCCTGACGAACGACTCACCAAACTTGCTGAAATCGTGCATCCGGGACGCATTGTTCCCGCCACTTGCGAAATTGTAGACATTGCCGGACTCGTCAAGGGCGCCAGCAAGGGCGAGGGACTGGGCAACAAATTCCTCGGCAACATCCGTGAAACAGACGCCATCATCCATGTGCTCCGTTGCTTCGACGACGACAATATCACTCACGTGGACGGCACTATCGACCCTATACGCGACAAGGAAATCATCGACACCGAGCTGCAGCTCAAAGACTTGGAAACCATCGAGAGCAAGCTCGTCAAGGAGCAAAAGATGGCTTGTGCCGGTGACAAGGACGCCAAGGTGCAGGTGGCTGTGATGGAAGCCTACAAGGAAGTGCTCGAACAGGGCAAGAACGCACGCGCCGTGCAGTTCGACAGCAAGGAGGAACAGAAGGCCGCACGCGACCTCTTCCTGCTCACCGCCAAACCTGTGCTCTATGTCTGCAACGTAGACGAGGCAAGTGCCAAGACTGGCAACGAGTATTCCAAGAAGGTGGAGGAAGTGGCTGCCGCAGAAGGCGCCGAGGTGCTGACCATCGCCGCCAAGACAGAAGAGGACATCGCATCGCTCGAGACCTATGAGGACAAGCAGATGTTCCTCGACGAACTGGGACTGGAAGAGAGTGGTGTCAACCGCCTTATCAAGAAAGCCTACTCCCTGCTCAACCTCGAAACCTTCATCACCGCCGGTGAGATGGAAGTAAAGGCCTGGACCTACCACAAGGGATGGAAAGCCCCACAGTGTGCGGGCGTCATCCACACCGACTTCGAAAAAGGATTCATCCGTGCCGAAGTCATCAAGTATGAAGACTATATCAAATACGGTTCGGAAGCAGCCGTGCGCGAAGCCGGAAAGCTCGGCATCGAGGGCAAAGACTATGTGGTGCAGGACGGCGACATCATGCACTTCCGCTTTAACGTCTAATTTTTAGTCTATGAACAACCTGCTATACGTGCTCTGGAACCCGAATCCAGACATGATGCACTTAGGTCCGCTGACCCTGCACTGGTATTCCATGTGCTGGCTCGTCGGACTGCTGGGCGCCTATCTGCTGATGAAGCATCTCTACAAGCAGCAGCACATCAAGGAAGAACTCTTCGAGCCGCTCTTCCTCTACTGCTTTGTGGGCATTCTCATCGGTGCCCGCCTGGGCCACTGCCTGTTCTATCAGCCCGACTACTTCCTGAGTTCGGGCAAGCACATCGTGGAGATGCTCCTACCCATCCACTTCCTGGCGGATGGCGGATGGCGCTTCACTGGCTATGAGGGACTGGCGAGCCATGGCGGAACGCTCGGCTTGATGATTGCCCTGTGGCTCTATTGCCGCAAGACGAAACTCAACATCTGGCGCGTGCTCGACAACATCGCCATCGTCACCCCCATCACGGCATGCTTCATCCGGTTGGGCAACCTGATGAACAGCGAGATTATCGGCAAGGTGACCAACGTGCCCTGGGCGTTCATCTTCGAGAAAGTGGACTCCGCTCCACGCCATCCCGGCCAGCTCTACGAGGCAATAACCTATGCCCTACTCCTCGTCATCGGCTACGCCCTCTACCGCAAATACCCGCAGAAAGTGGGCACCGGCTTCTATTTCGGCCTGTGCCTGACCTATATATTCACCGCCCGCTTCTTCATCGAGTTCACCAAGGACATCCAAGTGGCGTTCGAAGCCTCTCTCCCACTCGACATGGGACAATTGCTCAGCCTGCCTTTCATCGCCATCGGCATTGCCTGCATGGTGGGAGGAAAATGGATGAAGAAACTGGGCAGCGAGAAATAGACATACAGCAACCACACAACATTCAAATCACATGGCCAAGAAAGAGAATGAGCTTACCCCAATGATGAAACAGTTTTTCGACCTCAAGGCGAAACACCCTGATGCCGTATTGCTGTTCCGTTGTGGCGACTTCTACGAGACCTACTGCGAAGACGCCGTCACGGCTTCGCGCATTCTCGGCATCACCCTCACCCGCCGCTCCAATGGCGGCAGCGGCACCAAGGCTGCCACAGAGATGGCGGGCTTCCCCCATCACGCCCTCGACACCTATCTGCCCAAGCTGATCAGAGCCGGCAAGCGGGTGGCCATCTGTGACCAACTGGAAGACCCGAAACTCACCAAGAAACTGGTGAAACGAGGCATCACCGAACTGGTGACACCGGGTGTGGCGATGAACGACAATGTGCTGAACTACAAGGAGAACAACTTCCTTGCCGCCGTGCATTTCGGCAAGCAGGCTTGCGGCATCGCCTTCCTCGACATCTCCACCGGAGAGTTCCTCACCGGCGAGGGTAATGTGGACTATGTGGAGAAGTTGCTCGCCAATTTCGCCCCTAAGGAGGTGCTCTACGACAAGACCTGTAAACAGCAGTTTGAACAGAGTTTCGGCTCGCGTTTCTGCACCTTCCAACTCGACGACTGGGTGTTTACCGAGCAGACAGCCAACCAAAAGTTGCTTAAGCATTTCGGCACCAAGTCGCTCAAAGGTTTCGGTGTGGACCATCTCCACTGCGGCATCATCGCCGCCGGAGCCATCATGCAGTATCTTGAGCTGACCCAGCACACCCATATCTCCCATATCACTGCCCTCTCCCGCATCGAGCAAGAGCGCTATGTGCGCCTCGACAAGTTCACCATCCGCTCGCTCGAGTTGCTCCAGCCCATGCAGGAGGACGGCTCTTCCCTACTCCAGGTCATCGACCGCACCGTCACCCCGATGGGCGGACGCATGCTCAAACGCTGGGTGGTCTTTCCCTTGAAAGACGAGAAACCCATCAACGACCGTCTGGATGTGGTGGAATACTTCTTCCGTGAGCCAGAGTTCCGGCAGTGCATCGACGACCATTTCCACCGCATCGGCGATCTGGAGCGCATCATCTCCAAGGTGGCTGTGGGCAGAGTGACGCCCCGCGAGATGGTACAACTCAAGGTGGCGCTGCAAGCCATCGCCCCCATCAAGACCGCCTGTCTCTATGCCAAGGACAACGCCACGCTCAAACGCATCGGCGAACAGATGAACCTCTGCGAGAGTCTGCGCGACCGCATCGAGCGGGAAATCAAGCCCGACCCACCCCAGCTCGTCAACAAAGGCGGCGTGATTGCCGACGGCGTGAACAAGGAACTCGACGAGCTGCGCCAGATTGCCTATAGCGGCAAGGACTATCTGATGAAGATTCAGGAGCGCGAAACCGAGAAGACGGGCATCGCCTCGCTCAAGATAGGCTACAACAACGTGTTCGGCTACTACCTCGAGGTGCGCAACACCTACAAGGACAAGGTTCCGGCGGAATGGGTGCGCAAGCAGACACTCGCCCAAGCCGAACGCTATATCACACAAGAACTGAAGGAATACGAAGAGAAAATATTGGGCGCGGAAGAGAAGATTCTCTCGCTGGAGGCCCGACTCTTCAACGACCTTGTCACTGCCACACAGGACTTTATCCCGCAAATACAGATTGACGCCAATATGATCGCTCACCTCGACTGCCTCCTGGGCTTTGCCAAGACCGCCGAGGAAAACCGCTATGTGCGGCCGGTCATCGACTCGTCCACCGTGCTCGACATCAAGCAGGGACGGCATCCCGTCATCGAGACCCAACTGCCCATTGGCGAGCAATATGTGCCCAACGACATCTATCTCGACACCGAGAAACAGCAAATCATGATTATCACCGGTCCGAACATGGCCGGTAAATCCGCGCTGCTGCGCCAAACCGCCCTGATTGTGCTGCTGTCCCAAATAGGCTGCTTCGTGCCCGCAGAGAGCGCGAGAGTGGGCTTGGTGGACAAAATATTCACCCGAGTGGGAGCGTCGGACAACATTTCGCTCGGCGAGAGCACTTTCATGGTCGAAATGACCGAGGCCGCCAACATCCTGAACAATGTCTCGCCCCGCAGCCTTGTGCTCTTCGACGAGTTGGGCAGAGGCACCAGCACCTACGACGGCATCTCCATCGCATGGGCGATAGTGGAGTATCTGCACGAGCACACCAAGGCGCGGGCACGCACGCTCTTTGCCACCCACTATCATGAACTCAACGAGATGGAAAAGCTCTTCGAGCGCATCAAGAACTACAATGTGAGTGTCAAGGAGGTGGACGGCAAGGTCATCTTCCTGCGCAAACTGATGCGTGGCGGCAGCGAGCATTCCTTCGGTATCCATGTGGCGCAGATTGCCGGCATGCCGAAAAG
>JBNMIE010000113.1:0-7179 GCA_050873125.1 Prevotella sp. | reverse complement strand
GTGCCCAGTTCGCTGCGCCATGAATAGGTGCGATCGTGGTAGTGCTGACGATGGACCACAAATGTGGTGTCATCGGGATGGACGGCATCGTAATAGCTGTTGGACGAGGAGAGAATGTTGGTGCCGGGAGCCATGATGTCGGGCTTGGTCAAACCATTCATCGTCGGACCGAACGAGGAGTATCTGCCCCGTTCACCTCCCCTGCCCCAAGCATTGCTCTTGCGCCACGAGCCGTCGAGACCGGGAAGCCATTCCCGCCAAGCGGTCGCCCCCACACAAATGACGGAAGAAGAGCAGCTGGGGAAATAGACATTGTGGCCGGCCTCGCCCGCCACAGCCTCGGAGTTGAGCGCGTCGGCGGCAAAACTGCCACTATGGGCATAGACTTGCGCCTCAGCTGGGCAGTCGGCCAACTCAAACTGTATCTTGGGGGAGTCGTCGCCCAAGCCGGGGGTGCGAAGACGATATTCATAAGCGGTCTGCCCATTGTCATAGGCATTGGGCAAGGCACTGACGTCAATCAGATAACTCTTGTTGCCCATCTTCAGCGTGTCGCTCCACAAGGAGTCGGGCAGTTGGCAAAGGGCGGAAGCGGAAATCTCCAGCGTGTCGCGTTCGGCAGCACTGCGCCATATCACGGTGCGCAGGATGGGCTGACCGGTTGTGCGTACGGAGAGGTTCACCGTGTTGCTGCCTGAGGAGCGGAAAAAGGTTGTCATCCGGCGTTTCCCTTCCTCCTTATATAAATAGGTGGGAATATGTCCCTCATTGCCCGCCGCTGCCACAAGAATGCGACCCGACCCCGTGAGCTGGGCAAGCACCTCGTCGTAGAGCAGGTTGTCTGCCTCAAGCGTCTGCGGAGAGCCTTCGCTGAACGAGACCACACAAGGCTTGCCTTGCGACTCGGCATAGTCGAAGATGTATTTGAACGCCAAGATGTCGGTGGCTGTGGTGAAGCGCGACAGCAGGGTGTCGGCAACCAAGGGGACGTCCTTCCCCACGGCATTGCTCACCACACAGAGGTCGCTCCCGGGCGCCATTCCTATATAAGGAGTGGAAAAGCCATTGCCGCTGGCTGTGCCCAAGGTGTGGGTGCCATGAAAGAGGATGGAGGAATCGACCGAGCGGGCATGGGCAAGGATTGTGGCGGAATCGGTGAAGAGGGTGCCCACAAACTGAGGCTCGCCACCCAAAGACTCCTCGGGCGAGAAAGCGAGTTGGTCCCAAAAGCGCTTGATGCGATAGTGGCGCAGGTCGGAGGAGAAGAAGTTGGGATTCGTCAAGTCAATGCCCACATCGACCAAGCCCAAGACCACGCCCTGACCCGTGAACGGTTGCTGAAGGCGAACGCCATGGCGCACGTCTATCGAGCGAGTGACGACGGCTGACGTGTCGTTGCAGAGACGGCAACTCTGCGATGCCTCAATACGCAGGACACGGGGATGGAGCGACAGCGGATTGAGCCGCGACAAAGGGATGTCTGCCACATGGATGTCGCCAAACGAGGCGAGCACCCGGCACCCTTCGTCTTCCAGCACCCGGCGTCCTTCTCCATTCACACGCACCAAGGCACACAAATGCCCTCCCCCGCCTTGCAGGGAGCGGGTGGCTGGCGCCAAGGTCTGCGAACGGGCAAGACGGCGCACCATGGACGACATGCGACTGTAGTCGGCACGCCGCTGTGCATGGACACCAAGAGCCAAGCCGAGCAAGAATGCCGGCAAGAGGAGACTGACGAGCCGCTTCATCGGCCCATCAGTTTGACCGCGGCACGGCGACAAGCCTTGCGCTCCCTGTCGGTCAAGCGATGGCTCGCCTTGGTATTGCCTTTCTGCACAGTGGCAACAAGGCGGAAACCGCTATACTTCAAGATTTCATGAAGGGCGCGCACCACGCCGCGGGTCTGGTTGAACCAGAGGTTGAAGGGCCAACGCGTGGTCGAGGTGGAAACCACCACGGCTCGCTTGCCCTTGTGCAGCGGCAGGGGAATGCCCCACTTGTTCTCGCCCATCATGCCATAGACGATGCGGTCGAAGAGCATCTTCAGCGCACCGGGCATGTTGCCCCAATAGCAAGGGGCGCCAATGACCATCGCGTCGCACCAGTTGATCAGCTCCAGCACTTGCTGGGCACCGTCTTCGGGCAGCACGCAAGACAAGCTACTGCGGCAAGCCATGCAGCCACGGCAGGGAGCCACGGAAAGCCGGCTGACACGCACCTCCCGGATTTCGGCACCATGGTCACGTGCCTCCTCGACCAT
Organism: Prevotella sp.; assembly: GCA_050873125.1. GTDB lineage: Bacteria > Bacteroidota > Bacteroidia > Bacteroidales > Bacteroidaceae > Prevotella. The sequence goes on along the minus strand of JBNMIE010000113.1, from coordinate 4,919 downwards.
CTCTCCGAGCATCTGTTCGATATTGCCGCCCCTACGAGGACTGGCATTGAGAAATAATATGTTCATCGTTATATGATTTCACGTGTTCACTATTGTCTTGCAAAGTTACACCATCCTCACGAAATAGTGAAACAAAAACGAACATTAAGAGCAAAAAGGGAGCGTTTTCTTTTGAAAAGTCTGCAAATAAGCGTAACTTTGTAGCCTAAACAAATAGAAGAACAACAAGAATGGACAAGAAAATCAACAAGTACATAGCCGTGGCTTACCAGCTGTACACCACCGAAGACGGCAAGACAAATCTCGTGGAGAAGACCTCAGACGACAAGCCTTTCCAGTTTATCAGTGGCTTCGGACTCACACTCGACGCTTTCGAGCAGGCCATCGAACCGCTCGCCGAGGGCGACAACTTCGACTTCACCCTCGAGCCTGCACAGGCTTACGGAGAGCACGATCCAGAACACGTGGTGGACCTCGACAAGAACATCTTCTCCGTCAACGGACACTTCGACTCCGACCATATCTATAAGGATGCCATCGTGCCCCTGATGAACGAGGACGGCAACCGCTTCTTCGGCCATGTGCTCGCCATCACTGACGACAAGGTGAAGATGGACCTCAACCATCCTCTCGCCGGCAAGACACTCAACTTCAAGGGTTCTGTGCTCGCCTCCCGCGAAGCCACCAACGAGGAAATACAAAGCCTCATCAGCCACATGAACGACGAAGGCGGATGCGGTGGCGGATGTGAGGGCTGCGGCGGCGGATGCGGCGGTCACGACCACGAGGAAGGACACTGCGGAAACCACGAAGGCGGATGCTGCGGCGGACACCATGAGGGCGGCCACTGCGGACATCACCACGAATAAAATTCAGACTGAAAACAAGCAAACAAATAAAGGAGAGAGAGAAATGAGCAACACTTTCGGCAAGATTTTCACCCTGACCTCGTTCGGCGAGAGCCATGGGGCGGCAGTGGGCGGAGTCATCGACGGCATGCCCGCCGGCATCGACATCGACATGGAGTTTATCCAAAACGAACTGGCACGGCGCAAGCCCGGACAAAGCCGCATCACAACCAGCCGACAGGAAGCCGACCAAGTGGAACTGCTCAGCGGTGTGTTCGAGGGAAAGTCGACGGGTACGCCCATCGGCTTCCTCGTGCGCAACACCAACCAGCACTCGCAAGACTACGAGAACATGCGCTGTCTCTACCGTCCGTCACACGCCGACTACACCTATCAGCAGAAGTACGGCATCCGTGACCATCGCGGCGGCGGACGCTCATCGGCACGCATCACCATCAGCCGCTGTGTGGGCGGCGCACTCGCCAAACTGGCACTCAAGCAGTTGGGCGTCAGCATCCAAGCCTACACCTCGCAAGTGGGCGACATCGCCCTTGACCGGGACTACCGGAAATATGACCTCTCGAAAATAGAGAGCAACATCGTGCGTTGTCCCGACGAGCAGAAGGCGGAAGAGATGGAGCAGCTCATCCTGCAAGTGAAAAAGGAAGGCGACACCATCGGTGGAGTCATCACCTGTGTGGCCAAGGGAGTGCCCGTGGGACTGGGCGAACCGGAATTTGGCAAGTTGCACCAGGCACTCGGCAGCGCCATGCTCAGCATCAACGCCGTGAAGGGATTTGAATACGGACTGGGCTTTGCCGGTGTCAGCCAGCGAGGCAGCCAGCAGAACGACATTTTCTCGTCTGAAGGCGGACGGATACACACGCTCACCAACAACAGTGGCGGAATCCAGGGCGGCATCTCCAACGGGGAGGACATCTATTTCCGCGTGGCGTTCAAGCCTGTGGCGACACTGCTCACCGAACAGCACACCGTGGATCTCGAAGGCAACCCCACCACCCTCAAGGCACGAGGCAGACACGATCCCTGCGTATTGCCGAGAGCCGTGCCCATCGTAGAGGCGATGACAGCCATGACCCTCCTCGACATGTATCTGCTCAACAAGACTACACGACTATAAAAGCCATACGACAGAGCCACCGAAAAGGTGTGCCCTCAAGCAAGTGCCCCGACACCTCACACGTGTCGGGGCACTTGCGTTAACACGTCAAAACGTATTGAAAAATAGTCAAAATTCCCATTTACTACATTAAACCAAACATCCTCCCAATACGTCAAAACGATGCAAAACAGACAATAACACTTACATTTAAACCACAAAAGATAGATGAAAAGAGACAAACTAAACATTTTGCAACAGGTGTTCAGCCTCATCGCTTGCCTGCTGATGCTCTCGTCAGTGGTCGTCCTGCAGAAGGGAAAATGGTGGGGACACGAACTGAATGCCGACAGCAAGGCGCAAACGCCCGTGGTGGACACGCTGCGCAAGCTCGACGACGGCACCATCGTGGTCAACACCACGGCACTGGGCAAGGACATCGTGGGCTACGGCGGCAATGTGCCACTTGAGATCTATGTGAAAGACAACAAGATCACAGCCATCCTTGCGCTCGACAACAGCGAGACACCGCAGTTTTTCAACAAGGCCAAGACGATGCTTGACCAGTGGAAAGGACGGTCGGTGAAGGAGGCGATGGAACTCTCTGTGGACGGCGTGACCGGAGCCACCTATTCGTCTAAAGCCTTGAAAGGCAACATGGAACGCGGACTGGCTTATCTCGCCCAACACAAGGAGACCGCCTCTCAGACGGACTCGTCGCTTTGGTCGGCACAGTTCATCATCGGCCTCCTGGTGGTGCTCATGGCGGCTGTGCTGCCGTTGGTGGTCAAGAACCGGGTTTACCACATGGTGCAATTAGCGCTGAACGTGGTGGTGCTGGGATTCTGGTGCGGCGCCTTCCTATCCTATTCGTCGCTGCTCGGCATCCTGGCCAACGGTTTGGGAGCCGCCACCGCCATCCTCGGCGTGATGGTTGTCACCGCCTTCGTCTATCCGCTCTTCGGCAAGAAAGCCCACTACTGCACCCATGTGTGCCCGCTCGGCTCGCTGCAGCAGTTGGCAGGACAATGTGTAAACAAGAAATGGCGGTTGAGCCCAAAGACGCTCCGACGGCTTGAAGTATTCCGTCAATGTCTGTGGGCGGTGCTCACGCTGCTGCTCTGGACCAAGCTGTGGACCGACTGGACGGGCTACGAACTATTCTCGGCGTTCATGATACAATCAGCCCCTTGGGCCGTCATCGTGGTCAGCATCGCCTTCCTGCTGCTGTCCACCGTCGTGGTGCGCCCCTATTGCCGCTTTGTCTGCCCGACAGGCATGTTGTTTAGAATCAGCGAATCATCCAAATAAGAACAAAAACACACAAGAATATGAAGAAATCAGTATTGCTAAACGTGGTGCTCGCACTGGCTCTGGTCATCGTGTGCGTGAGAGCCCACTTGGGAAAAATCGGTAGTGCGGGCACTGACGCGGACAGCAGCCAGGTGGTCTACAACACCATTCTGACACGTGCCTCGGTGCGCTCCTATCTCGACAAGCCCGTGGAGGACGAGAAAATAGAGATGCTGCTCCGGGCAGGTATGGCGGCTCCATCGGCGGTCAATGCGCAGCCATGGCACTTCATTGTGGTGAAGAATCCCGACACGTTGGGGAAGATAGCCGAACTCACCCCCAACGCAAGCATGGCGAAAGACGCGCCACTCGCCATCGTGGTGTGCGGAGACATGGACAAGGAGAAGGATGACAAGGTGCGCCCATTCTGGATACAGGACACGTCTGCCGCCACGGAAAACATCCTGCTCCAGGCTCACGCCATGGGCTTGGGCGCCGTATGGACGGGCACCTATCCCTCGGAAGAGCGCTGCAAGGCCATCGCCACCCTGCTGAAACTGCCGAAAAACATCATTCCGCTGAACACCATCGTCATCGGATACCCGAAGGGATACACGGCCCCGAAGGACAAGTGGAAGCCTGAAAACGTGTCGTATGAGCTGTATGGCAACAACGACAGCAAGCAGGCCGCCACTCAGAAGAGCGAGAGCAAGGCTCCCGTATTCGAGGATTTCAACGTGAACGAGAAGTTCCGCCAAAACCCCTTCACCTTCTTCAAGGGCAACGGACTGCTGCTCGCCGCAGGCGACAGAAAGAGCCACAACGCCATGACCATCGGCTGGGGCGCACTGGGCAACATCTGGGAGCCGGACAACGCGACCATCACGGTGTATGTGGCGCAAGGCAGATACACCCACCAGTTTATGGAGAAGGCCCGCTACTTCACCGTCATGGAGTTTGACAAGGCCCACGCCAACGTGCTCGACTATATGGGGCACCACAGTGGACGCGATGGCGACAAGGCCAAGCATCTGGGACTGCACACGCTCTACACAGAGCACGGCACGCCCTATTTCGCCGAGGCCTCAACGGTCTACGAGTGCGAGATGCTCTATCATGCGCCCTTCGACCCTAAAGGCTTCGGTGAGGTGCCCCGCGAGTTCTACAAGACCGCCACAGCCGGCGTCCACTCGATGTATATCGGAAAAATCGTGAAAGCGATGAAGAAGAAATAACAAACTCGCCCCGATGCAGAACAAAATCTACATCGGGGCGGTTCTGTTATAGTCACTTGCAAAAGCCTTCACTGCTACTTACAAGAGTTTTCTCTATTACTTGCTATTACTGTCCGCTAAAACTTTTATATTCAGAAAAAGTTTGGGAGCAAATATCATACATACCTACATAAAACACTCACAACCCCAGTGTTTATGCGGAGTTTGGCGATGTAGGTAGCCCCGAAAATCATACATGAATCATACATAAACCTACATAAAACAGCCATTTTCGCCTATTTCTCCGTGTAAGACAGAGGATTTTTCAGTCAATTTTCGCTCTTGAAATCGTCTTTTTCCTCCACACACGCTCTCCTTTTGAGTCAATATATCAGTTTAAATAAGGTGTCTACTATTATAGTTGCATAAAAACGGATAGTGTCT
>JBNMIE010000112.1:0-7279 GCA_050873125.1 Prevotella sp. | reverse complement strand
GAAAAGGCGAAAAAGGCACCACCGGAACCTTCTTTGTTTGGCTAAGGGGGCTTACTTTTTTCAAAAAATATCCGCAACGCCTATTTGCGGGCATTGCGGATAGGAAAGTTATGCTGTTTTAAGTTTTAGCGGACAGCAATATTTTTTTATAGGTACCCGAAAGTTCGGTTTTTATCTAAAGCTATATTTCTTGCCATTCTTGATAACGACGCCCTTGTGGACGGTGGTCTGACGGCCGGAAAGGTCGAAGAGACGGGTATCGGCAGGGGCGGAAGTGATGACGGGACGGAGATTTACTTCATATTACATTTTCCATTTGATTGGTTTCTATTAAAATAGGCGCAGTGAGACCTTTGGTGGTTACTCACTGCGCCCTTAGTTTTTGAGGTTCAGCCCTTTTTATTCGTCCTTGTCATCGACGAAGCCAAAGCGATTGGAACTCATTCCCAACCATGGTTTGGCTTCTTCATCGCTCAAATCGATTTCGTCACTCTGAGCCGCCAACAGCGACTCCATTTCCATCTTTGCCACCTGAATGGCGGGCTTTACATATTCTTTTTCCATTGTCATATTTTTCTTTACTTGATGATGTATTTCTTTCCGTTCTTGATATAGAAGCCCGAACGAGGCTGCTGCACCCGGCGGCCGGAAAGGTCGTACACGACACCGTCTGCCTCATGTTTGTCTGTCGCCACGCTCTCGATGCCCGTAGCCTCACCGAAGTCTAACCTCAAGGCTGACGCATTCACTTCCTCGGGCAACTGCAGATAGGCACGATAGGGGGTGAATTCAAAGGACTTACTTTTCACAATATGGAACTTATTGTCAATACTCTTTCCACTCGTAGTAAACTGCAACACATACGCACCTACAGGCACAAAGGATCCCTCCGTGAAAGTACTCTTCAGCAGACCTGAATTGTCCGGTTCGCTAACGGCGACTCCAGAACACCACACATGCACTTTGTTACGACTGTCATCGGTCTTATATATATAAGGTACACCTGCTCTCAACACACCATCCTCCACTTCACGTAATTGCACCTTGTTGTCAGCAGATATGCCGACAACGGTATACAGTTTCGCCATACCGCTTGTGTAATCACCTTGCCTTGGCAAACAAATAGTACCAAACTTATTGTCAATCGAACCTGCATCAGGACTATTAGCCGGAGAGAATTCACAATCGTAATATTGATAATTTGGAATGGCATCAACATTGACATCGGGGAATGCCGCCTTATAGGCTTCAACAGATGTTCTGGGAACATAGAATGTCCACTTGCTGCTGACCTTGCCCCCATCCAACAATGTCGGAGGTGTCTTGCCCAAGAATATGAACGAAGCCTCTTCTCTTGTGGAATACAAAGTACCTATTTGACTCACAGACGCAGGAATAGTCACGCCCTTGCATCCATCATTATAATAACGAAACACATCACCACCGCCATGACTTGCATCATCACCCAAAGTCTCCAACGAAGCAGGCAGAACGAGGTTGTTAGCTACAGAAGTTCCTCTAAAGCAACTTGATCCCATAGTTTTTACATTGTTGCCCAAGAATTTCAGAGTAGTAAGATTGGTACAGTCTCCAAAGCTTAGTCCACCCAACGTCTCTACAGTTGCGGGAATGTCAACGGCAGAAAGACCCGTACAGTCTTTAAAGCAAGCGTAGCCGATAATCTTCACATTGTTGCCCCAAAAAGCTATTGAAGTAAGTTTCTGACACTTCCCGAAACAATATCCTCCCAACGTTTCAACCGAAGAAACGTCAGATACACTTTCCAAATTGTTACAGTCTCGGAAACAACCATCTTCTATTGTCGTGATTTTGAAGCCAGGCAGCACGCTCACGCTTTGAAGCGCCTTGCACTCCGAAAAACAGTAGTACGGCAAACAAGATACATTCTTGACTGTAGTCAAGTTTACACACGCTCGAAAACATTCTTTTGCCATGGTAACGGCGTGTGCAGGCAAGACAACCGACGTTATGCCATTGCATGATTGAAAGCATTCTGTTCCCAAAGATTTCAGTGCTGAACAATTTTCCAAAGAGAGTTCACCAGTCAAGCCACAGAAATAGAAAGCGTTATCTCCAATTGTTTCCAAGGCAGTAGGCATCTTCAGCGTTGTCAACTTGCTGCAGCCTCGAAAAGCGTTGCGACCAATGGTCTTCACACCGTTAGGCAACGTCAAAGAGGATAATCCACAATCGTTATAATTAAAAGCATCGTCGGCAACACCTGTAATTTTAAAACCATAGGTAAGAGAATAATCATTCTTCCATTGATAGCCACTTCCACTAACCGGAGTTTCTTTAGCTACATACAGAACGTCTCGAACATAATCTGTAAACTGTTTATCTTTATCACACGGTCCAGCCAACAATGCCTCACCGCCCTCAGCTTGGGTGGGCGCTTTAATCAGTTTATACTTCCAGTTGGCCGTATAGTCATAAAGCATGTCGTCCTTAATCTCCATGCCCGTTTGTGCCATCATACCCCCCCAGATGAAGGTAAGAAGCAATGTCAATAGTAGCGTTCTTTTCATTTTATAAGGAATATTAATTATCTATTATTTGCAAAGGTAGCATAAAAATAGAAGTTGTGCAATTAAAAGATACTTTATTTTGAGGTTTCGGATAACTTTATTACTTTTGCGCCACCAATACCGTATAAACAATAACAAATCTACGAATGAAAACAAATCTACTCAGCAAAACTCTCGTGGCATCCTTCTGCCTTGCCACTATTTCCACAGCCTCCTCAGCCAAAGACTATTATCTTGCTCCTGGCGGAACGGGCAACGGTCTGTCCATCGACAAGCCCTTCGGCGACCCTGTCAAGGCCTTTGCAGCCCTCAAGGCGGGCGATGTGCTCTGGGTGCGCGGCGGCACCTACAAACTCTCGCAGACCATCAAGGTGAACCAAACCGGCACTGCCGACCAGCGCATCTGCGTGTTTGCTTACCCTGGCGATCCGCGACCCGTTTTCGACTTCTCCGGCCAGCCTCGCTCCAATGCCACCGAGGCATCCGCCTACCGTGGCATCAACCACAACATCGGCGCCAACTACTGGCACTACCGCGGACTCGACATCACCAATGCCGCCGACAATGGCATGAAACTGGAAGGCAGCTACTGCGTGGTGGAACTCTGCCGCTTCTACGGCAACCAGGACACCGGACTGCAACAGGGCTTCGGCAAGGACTCGAAAGGCAACAACACCCGCAACCAGAATTACTATTACGGCAGGTATAACATCATCGTGAACTGTGACGCTTACGACAACTACGACCCATGGACCCATGGCGGCAATGCCGACGGATTCGCCATCAAGCTCTTTCCCGGTCCCGGCAACGAGTTCCACGGATGCCGCGCCTGGCACAACTCAGACGACGGCTGGGACCTCTACTACACCGCCTTCCCCATCGTGGTGGACAACTGCTGGTGTCTGAAGAACGGATTCGACAAGGGCAACGCCAACGGGTTCAAGATGGGCGGATGCAAGCAGGGCGGCACCTCGATGGGCGCCCACGTGTTCACCAACTGCATCTCTGCCTGGCATGCCAAGAAAGGCTTCGACCAGAACCACCACCGCGAAGGATCCTATCTCATCAACGACCTGTCGTTCAGCAACGGCATCAACTATGGCTACAACATGGAGGCGCCCGACGCGGGCAACTGGGTGCTGCGCAACTGCGTGGGCTTCGGAGCAAGCGAACGCAACTCGGCATTCACAACCAAACCCGACATCGATTACTGCACATGGACAACCTTGGACAACACCAGCCCCTTGGGCGAAAAGGCAAGCAGCAAGGGTGAAAGCGTGCAGTACAACAAGACCGTGAACGACTACAGTTCGGAATATGAAGACCTGAGCTACGAAACAGCCATCGGTCCCCGACAAGCCAACGGAGAACTGCCCTTAAAGTTCGGCCGTCTCAAGGCTGGCAGCAAGCTCATCGACAAAGGAACGCCCATCACCGACTTCAAGACCGTAGACTCACACAAGGACTACTATGCCTATTCCGACAATGCACCGCAAGACTGGAGCGTCACCCTCAACATCCCCTACAACGGCACGGCGCCCGACTATGGCCCCTACGAATATCAAGGCGACGACAACACCTACGACATCACCAAGAACATGCCCAAGAACGACGGCACACTCGACGAGGTGCAGCCAGAACCCGACGACGGCAAGAACTGGCAGGTGAACACCGTGGTGAACAACTACCTGTTCCAGGACGAGTCCGTGGCAGACAGCGTGGCAAAATATATCACCGGTGGAGACGCAGCCGGTGTAGTCTATAGATACTACGGAAAGTCAAGCGACGGCAAGGGCTCAGTGACATACGTAGACGAGAACACAACACCGGGCAAGAAATACTCCGGCACATACGGAGCATACAGAATGGAAAAAACAAAATGCATAGAGTTTTCATTACCCTCGTTGGGAGAGATGAAATCCAACATATACTGCACAGGAGGGCGCACACTGAAAGTGGACTGGCACTATGCAGACAACAGCCAAAGCGGTTCTGCGACCAAAGCCCTCAGCGAAGGCACCGCCAATGTCGACGTGGCAGGCATGATAGGCAAAATCGAGAAGAAGCCCATCGTCATCACCTTGACGAACGTGGAAAAGGGAGACATGTATCTCACCGACCTCACCCTCGGCGTCTACGAGGAGGTTGACGAGAATGGCGACCCCATCACGGGCATCACTTCAGCCTCCGCCGACAAGCCTGCCTACACGCTCTATCAGACGGATAACGGTCTCATCGTCTACGGAGACATCGCATCGTTGCGCATCGTGGGCCTCGACGGCAAGACCGCAGCACAGAGCGAGCACTCGCAGTTTGTCAACACTTCCGCCCTCGCCCACGGCGCCTACATGGTGATTATCAAGGACAAGAACGGCAAGCAGACCACACAGAAGTTTGTGAGAAAATAAAACTTAAACAAGCAATAAAATCCATCAGCACAATCTCCCGCCCATGACACGGTCAAGGACGGGAGATTTTCTTTTGGAGACTGAACAAAGTCGGCCAACAACTTTGCCGAACAAGAGAAAACGTGTAACTTTGCCGACAACAAAAGCAACAAACAAGAAAAATGGCTACAAGAATCAAGATTACAACCACAGAAGGCGACATCGTCGTGCGTCTCTATGACGAGACGCCCCTCCACCGCGACAACTTCGTGAAACTCGCCAAGGAAGGTTTCTACGACGGCACCCTCTTCCACCGGGTAATCAAGGACTTCATGATACAGGGCGGCGACCCCGACAGCAAGGGCGCACCCTTCGGCAAGACGCTCGGCATGGGCGGACCCGACTACACCATCCCCGCAGAGATGGTCTATCCGCAACGTTTCCACAAGCGCGGCGCCCTCTCGGCAGCCCGATTGGGCGACGAGGTGAACCCCAACCGTGAGAGCAGCGGCAGCCAGTTCTACATCGTCTGGGGAAAGACTTACAAGCCGCAGGAACTGAAGCAGATGGAGCGCCAGATGGCGATGCAGCAGGAGCAGCAGGTGTTCAACCAGCTCGCCGCCGCCCACCGGCAGGAAATCATCGACCTGCGCAAGGCGCGCAACCGCGAGGGACTGCAAGCACTGCAAGACCGGCTCGTGGAACAGACCAAGGCGCAATGCAAGGCGGAGGGCGCACCCAAGTTCACCCCCGAGCAAACCGAGGCGTACACCACCCAGGGCGGCACGCCCTTCCTCGACAACCAATATACCGTGTTTGGCGAGGTGGAACAGGGACTCGACATCGTGGAGCGCATCCAGCAGTGTGAGACTCTCGCCAACGATCGCCCCAAGACCGACGTGGTCATCGAGCAGGTCAGCGTGATGGAATAAAAAAAGAAGAAGAACTTTCACGGGAAAGACTGCAAGCATTGGTTTAACATCTTATTAACATTTCGCGCTTACAGTTTTTCCCGACTTCTCTTTCTCTCGTCACTTTTCCAAAAATCCATGAAAGTTTTTATTCAGTTCATGTGAGTTTTCTAAAAAACTACTGTCGTAAAAAACATGCTACTTGCACGTTTTTACAACTTTTAACCACGCTTTTTCGCCTTTTCGCACTTTCATCACCCCGAAATTTCACTAAGACACGGCAAAATGCACCGTGTCACGCACCTTTGTCACGCCCTTGTCACGCTCGTTTCCTTTTGCCGACAAAACATTTATCCATTTGTTTTTCAGCTACTTTCACCCCATTACAATTTTCCATGTCCATTCATTTTTCCGTCAAAAGCGTGACAAGATTTCTGTCACGCTGAGTAGGGGGTCAAATGTTAATATATTTAGTATTATATATAATATAAATATATTATATATAATACTATTTTTATAATATAATGATTTAAAACCTCTATGCCAATTTTTTCTGTCACGCTGTCACGCAGCAATAAAAACGACTTTTGAGAGATTTTCGCCTTACATAAAATAGAAAATCCTTTACACAGATTACACATCTGTCCTTTCTACGCACCCGATACAGACGGTTTCCTTATCGTTAATGGCGGACTAACGGAAATATCACCGCGGTGAAAAATCTGTTAGTCCGCCATTAGCACATATCAAACCATTCGTTCCGCCTTCTTTGCGAGCCTTGCTGATGTGAAATATCTTGACACTAAAAATTTCACACAAGAAGAAAACTCAACAAAAAAAGTGCGTTACAGGTGCGTGACAAGAGCGTGACAACCTATTTTTTCGCGCTCGTTTTTTGCCTCTAAAATGCACAAAATACGGCACAAAAAGAGAAATTGTAAGCTTGAAAAGCACAAAAATTGACACCTATGGGGCGACTATTCCTTGCGCAGGAGCTGGTGGATGAGCCGCGCGGCATTGTCGGGAGCCACCTGGTCGCCAAGACGCCGGGACACCTCGGCATAGCCCTGGAGCATGCGCTCTCTGCCGGCACCGCCGGGCAACACACGCAACATCTCGGCGCGGATATTCTCCACGCTGAACGTTTCCGCCACCAGTTCCTTCACCACCTCGCTGCCGGCAATCAGATTGACAAGCGAGATGAACGGCACCTTGAGCACATGACGGCGCAAGTAGCCTATCAAGCGGGGCAGCGGCGTCTCGTAGCACACCACCTGGGGCACATTGAAGAGTGCCGTCTCAAGCGTCGCCGTGCCACTCGTGACCAGCGCCACTGAGGCATGGGCAAGGAGCGGATAGGTGTCATTGTCGACCAGAGCGACGTCCGTGCCCTCAAGGAACGAGCGGTAATAGTCGCGGTCGATGCCGGGCG
>JBNMIE010000111.1:0-7635 GCA_050873125.1 Prevotella sp. | reverse complement strand
GCCGAACGGCCCGCCGTCGTGGGCCAGCTCGTAGGCCAGCTGCGAGCGCGTCCACCTTATAGAAATCTATCTTCCCTTGATATTCCTTGGCAAGCTCTTCAACAATAGGTGCAGTCATCTTGCAAGGGCGACACCATGTGGCATAGAAGTCGATGATGACGGGACGGCTCCCCTCAAACACCCACTCCTGTGGATGCTTCTCGTAATCCATGATGTTCTTTTTAAACTCGGCAGTGGCGAGATAGTTCACCTTGCCATCACCCGACTTCGCGGCTGAAGCGCTCTTTCCGTCACCTTTTGCAGGTTGAGTTTGAGCAGAAGAGGCGGCTACCTTATGATTCTGCTTGTTTTGCGAGCAGCCAGTCATGGCGACGGCAACCATCGCAAACAGCATCAAAAACAATCTTTTCATTTTCTTCATCTTGTTAATTTTACCTTTAATGATACTACATTGCTTCTAGAAACCGGATGCAAAATTAATAGATAGTTTCCATATTCACAAATTTCTTTCGGAAAATAAAATGTAGTTAACTTATTTAAACACAGAAGAAAAAAAACACTGAACAAATTAACAACAATCTGCTATTTCTTATTATAATAACAGATTTCATCCACTATTCAAAATCAGTAAATGCCAAGAAAAATAGCGACAAATTTTTCTTTACCGCTCACTGCCAACAACCAAAGGGCAAATTAAGAATTCAGCGGAGGCACGACTAATAAACTTTTCACCGCGGTGAAAAATCTGTTAGTCCGCCATTAACGACCCGTTACTCTGCCATTAACGGATTGCTAATGCCCCACTAAGCCCACAGCTCTGCCCCATCCTCGGGATTTTACTCAGAAATATTTTTACACTACGTCACATAGTATACGGTGACAGATTTCCAATCCGCCACCACCATCTGCAACCCGTAACACTATCGTTATCAGTCATATACGCCTAAAGGTGGCAAAATGACAGATGTTTTTCAAAAAACTAAAAAACAGGAGCAGCATGCCTATATGGAGAAGACCACAGAAGCCATGATTTCGCGAGGACGGTATTCGGTGACGGAATAAGAGCTGCCCAAAGCCGAAAAGCTCTTGTATTCACGTTTGTTCTCTCCCCACAGATTCTTGCAAGTGACCATCAGTTCATAGGCTTTTGTCTTGTAAGAGAGTTGCGCCTCTGAATATATACATAACAGAAAAAATAAAAATCGCCACAAGGCATGCCATTCACGAAGAAAAGCTGTAACTTTGCATCATCTTATACAAAGGGACACAGAATATGAATATAGAAGCCATCACGACACAGATGGTCGTGCTATTCATCATTGTGATAGCAGGATTCATCGCACACAAATGCAAAATCATGGGCGGCGACTTTGACCGCAAACTTTCCAATTTCGTCATCCAGATATCATGCCCTTGCCTGATTATCTCCTCCACGATGGGCGACACCATGCCCGACCGCAGCCTCATCATTCCGCTGCTGATCATCGGCACCCTTACCTATGTGTTTCTGATAGCCGTGGCATCGTTTCTTCCCAGACTGATGCCCGTAAAGAAAGAAGACCGGGGCATGTACAGTTTCATGATTGCCTATGCCAATGTGGGATTCATTGGCTACCCCATCATCACCTCCATCTTCGGAAGCAGCTCCGTGTTTTATGCCTGCATCCTCAATGTGCCCAACACCATCAGCATCTTCATTTGGGGGGTGCTCTTTGTGACCGGGAAAAAGGCGGGGAAGTTCAACTGGTCACTGCTCTACTCCTCCCCGATGATCTCCACCTATATCAGCATCATCATTGTCGCCACAGCCTGGAAAGCCCCGACCTTCATCAGCCAGCCTTTCACCCTGCTGGGCAACATGACCGTGCCCGCAGCCTTGCTGGTCATCGGGTCGAGCATTGCCGGCATTCCAATACGCCGTATGATGGGAAGTGTTGGCACCTATGTGCTGTGCGCCATCCGGCTGTTCCTCGTTCCTATCAGCGTGTTGTATTTAGGCAAGTTGGCCGGTGTCAATCCTACCGTGGCTGGCATCAATGCCGTATTGGTGGGTATGCCCGTAGCCTCGTTCGGCACCATGTTCTGTCTGAAATACGGCAAAGACGAGACGGTCATGTCGCAAGGCACATTCTGGTCGACGTTGCTCTCCGTTGTCAGCATTCCCCTGTTGGCCATGATTCTCTGATGCAAGACGTGGTCGGACTTACAATCACTCAGAAAAAGACACAAAGCAGAGGAAAAACGAAAAGTTAAGCGGTTTTTCCTTTGCTTTTTCTTTTTTATATCGTATATTTGCACCTATTATAATAATACAGGATATTATGAAAGATTTTCTCAAATACACGTTGGCCACCATCTTAGGCATTTTCCTCTGTTGCTTCATCATGGGCGGATTTGCCATGATCGGTCTCGTCGGCATGCTTGCCTCGATGAACACGACCACAGAAGTGAAAGACAACTCGGTGTTGGTCCTCAACCTTTCGGGGGTGATGGAAGAGCGCAGCGATGACAACACCTTGAGTTCGCTCTTGGGTGAGACAGGAACAGCCATAGGGTTGGACGACATGATCAGTGCCGTGAAGAAAGCCCAATACAACGACAATATCAAGGGCATCTATATCGAGGCGGGCATGTTCAGCCCCGACTCCTACGCATCCATGCAGGTTCTCCGCAACACCCTGCTCGATTTCAAGAAGAGCGGAAAATGGATTATCGCCTATGCCGACACCTACACTCAAGGCACCTATTACATTTCTTCTGTAGCCGACAAACTGTATCTCAATCCGCAAGGACAGATAGACTGGCACGGCATCGCCGCACAGCCCTACTTTCTGAAAGACTTGTTGGCCAAAGTGGGCGTGAAAGTGCAGCTCGCCAAAGTGGGCACCTACAAGAGCATGCCCGAGATGTATACGGCAGACCGGATGAGCGACGCCAACAGAGAACAAGTGCAGGTGTATATCAACGGTATTTGGCAGAATGTGTTGAAGGCTGTGTCGACAAGCCGTGGCATCAGCACCGCCAAACTCAACAACTATGCCGACAGTCTGATTACCTTTGCCAACCCAGAGGTATATGTCAAGAACAAAATGGTGGACAAACTGCTCTACACCGATGAGGTGAAAGAGGAAGTGAAACGCAAGTTGGGCATCGAGCCGGACGAGGACATCAACCAGCTGACCGTAAGCGACATGGAAGCCCTTGACGATCCGACGAACAATGGGAAAGACGAGATAGCCGTCTACTATGCCGTTGGCGACGTTGTGAGCGGCAACCTCGGAGGAGGCATCACGGCAGACGGCAATGTGATAGACGCACAAGTGGTGTGCAAGGATATCGAAAAGCTTATGAATGACGACGAGGTGAAGGCCGTGGTGCTCCGCATCAACACTGGCGGAGGAAGTGCCTATGCGTCGGAACAGATATGGCACTCGCTTAAACAGCTCAAAGCACGCAAGCCCCTGGTCGTATCCATGGGCGGCATGACGGCCTCCGGTGGCTACTACATGAGCAGCATCGCTAACTGGATTGTGGCAGAACCGACCACACTAACCGGCAGCATCGGCATCTTCGGCATGTTCCCGGACATGAGCGGTCTGCTGACCGACAAACTGGGCGTGAAGTTTGAAGAGGTGAAGACCAACCGCAATGCGGGCTTCGGCACCTTGGCACGTCCATTCAATGAAGAGGAGATGTCTTATCTCAACCAATACATCGACCGGGGATACCGCCTTTTCAGAAGTCGTGTGGCTGAAGGACGCCGCTTGACTGACGGACAGGTGGAGAAGGTGGCTCAAGGAAGAGTGTGGCTCGGACAAGACGCTGTCAAGATTGGACTCGTCGACCAGCTCGGCGGACTGGACGAAGCCGTCAAGAAGGCTGCGCAGCTCGCCAAGACCAAGGATTATTACACACAAGACTATCCGGATAAAGTAAGTTGGCTGGACAATCTCACCGACAAGCTGATGGGCAGCAACTATCTCGACGAGCAGATGCGGGCCACAATGGGCGAATACTACGACACGTTCATGTTGCTCAAGCGCATCAACCGCACCGAGGCCATCCAAGCACGCATTCCCTTCAACATCAATGTGAGATAATCATCCAACAAAAGAGATTAGACTATGGAAGGTGATTTCATCAAGATAAACGAATGGCTCACGCCCCTGAGCTGGCTCTACGGTTTGGGCGTGGGGCTGAGAAACCAACTCTTTGAATTAGGCATTCTGAAGAGCACGAGTTTCGACATGCCCGTCATCTCTGTGGGCAACATCACCGTTGGCGGCACAGGGAAGACTCCCCATGTGGAGTATCTCATCCGGCTGCTCAAGGACAAGACAAAGGTGGCTGTGCTCAGCAGAGGATACAAGCGCAAGTCGCACGGATTCGTGCTTGCCGACTCCAACAGCAGCATGGCTGACCTGGGCGACGAGCCGTATCAGATGCACATGAAATATCCCGATATCTATGTGGCAGTGGACAAAAACCGCCGACACGGCATCGAGCAGTTCACCAACAAGATTGCCGCTCCCGATGTGGATGTGGTGCTGCTCGACGATGCCTATCAGCACCGCTATGTGAAACCTGGCATCAACATTCTGCTCATAGACTACCACAGACTCATCATCTATGACAAACTGCTGCCCGCCGGCAGATTGCGGGAACCCAAAGAGGGGAAGTCAAGGGCGGACATCGTGATAGTCACCAAATGTCCTCAAGACCTGAAGCCCATGGAATACAGAGTGCTCACCAAGGCCTTGAACCTCTACCCTTACCAATCTCTCTTCTTCACCACGCTGGAATATGGAGATTTGCACCCCATCTTTGGAGGCAAGGACATTCCGCTCAACACGCTCAGCGACAACAACCAGATTCTCCTGCTCACAGGCATCGCCTCACCACGGCAGATGATGATTGACCTGAAGCCTCACTGCGGCAACATCACACCGCTCACCTTCAGCGACCATCACCAATTCTCCGCCAAGGATGTAAACACCATCAACGAGACATTCGCCGCCATGTCCGAAGGAAGAATCATCATCACTACGGAAAAAGACGCCACCCGTCTGCTTCCGCTCGACAGCCTAAGCGACGAGGTGAGACAGCATCTGTACGCATTGCCGATCGAAATAAAATTCGCACTCGAACAAGAACAAGACTTTAACAATAAAATCATAGACTATGTACGAAAAAATTCAAGAAACAGCATCCTGGCTAAAACAAAGGATGACAACAAGTCCAAAGACAGCCATCATTCTGGGAACAGGCCTGGGACAATTAGCTTCAGAAATAACAGATAGCTACGAATTCTCCTACAAGGACATTCCCAACTTCCCCGTATCCACAGTGGAGGGACACGCAGGAAAACTGATTTTCGGCAAACTTGGCAACAAGGACATCATGGCCATGGAAGGACGTTTTCACTATTATGAGGGCTACTCCATGAAGGAAGTGACCTTCCCTATCCGTGTGATGTACGAACTGGGCATCAAGACGCTCTTTGTGTCCAACGCATCGGGAGGCATGAACCCAGACTTCAAGATTGGCGACCTGATGATCATCACTGACCACATCAACTTCTTCCCGGAGCATCCACTCCGCGGCAAGAACTTCCCGACAGGTCCCCGTTTCCCCGACATGCACGAGACCTATGACCATGCACTCATCGCCGAGGCAGACAAGATTGCCGAGGAAAAGGGCATCCGTGTTGTTCACGGTGTGTACATGGGTGTGCAGGGCCCGACATTTGAGACTCCAGCCGAATACAAGATGTATCACCGCATGGGCGCTGACGCTGTCGGCATGAGCACCGTTCCTGAGGTGATTGTAGCCCACCACTGCGGCATCAAGACTTTCGGCATCAGCATCATCACCGACTTAGGACTCGAAGACACCCCTGTCGAAGTGAGCCACGAGGAGGTGCAGGTGGCAGCCAACAAGGCACAGCCGCTGATGACGGAAATCATGAGAGAAATGATTAACCGCAGCTAACACCTTATTATATATAATAGCATATAAATGGATATCAGTAAACTTGGAGAGTTCGGCCTTATCGACCGACTCTCCAAAAACATAAAACCCAAGAACGAATCCACCATCAAAGGCATTGGTGATGATTGCGCCGTGATGCGCTATCCCGACAAAGAGGTGCTCATCAGCACCGACATGCTCATGGAAGGCGTGCACTTCGACCTCACCTATATCGACATGCAGCATCTGGGCTACAAGTCGGCCATGGTCAACATCAGCGACATCTTCGCCATGAACGGCACTCCACGACAGATGACAGTGAGCCTTGCCTTGAGCAAACGGTTCACGGTAGAAGACGTGGAACAATTCTACAGCGGATTGCAACTTGCCTGCGACAAATGGAACATCGACATTGTAGGCGGTGACACCACATCTTCGTATACCGGTCTTGCCATCAGCATCACTGTCATTGGCGAGGCACGGAAAGAGGACATTGTCTACCGTTCAGGTGCCCACGACACCGACCTCATCTGCGTGAGCGGAGACCTTGGGGCGGCTTACATGGGACTGCAACTGCTTGAAAGAGAAAAGACTGTCTATTATCAGCAAGTGGAAGAAGCCCGCAAAAAGAAAGACAACCGGGCACTTGAGGAGCTCAAGAACTTCCAACCGGACTTTGCCGGCAAGGAATACTTGCTCGACCGTCAGCTCAAACCGGAAGCCCGTGGCGACATCATAGCCAAGCTAAAGGAAGCGGGAGTGCATCCTACAGCCATGATGGACATCAGCGACGGTCTGAGCAGCGAGCTGATGCACATCTGCAAGCAAAGCGGTTGTGGATGCAGAGTCTACGAGAAGAATATTCCGATTGACTATCAGACAGCGGTCATGGCAGAAGAGTTCAACATGAACTTGACCACATGTGCCCTGAATGGCGGTGAGGACTATGAACTGCTCTTCACTGTTCCTATCGGTGACTATGAAAAGGTGGAAGCCATCGAAGGCGTGAAAACCATCGGGCACATCACCAAGCCCGAATTCGGTCAGATGCTTGTCACACGTGACAACCAAGAATTCGAGCTAAAGGCGCAAGGTTGGAATCCTTTGAAAGACTAAGATGAATCATCAAACACAGTTCAGCAGCACAAAACAACTTGCTGAACTGTGTTTTACCTATTTTAGTAAAGACACCTTCCACAAAATTCCAAAAAGAAGTTAAAACATTTTGCAGACAAAAAGAATATCACTACCTTTGCAACCGCAAAAGAAATGGTGCCATAGCTCAGTTGGTAGAGCAAAGGACTGAAAATCCTTGTGTCCCCGGTTCGATTCCTGGTGGTACCACAAAGCAGAAGAGAGTTACAAATTATTGTAACTCTCTTTTTCGTTTAAAGCGAAAATGCCTCCTAACGATATTTATTTTTTGTTAATTGCTGTCCGCTAAAACTTAAAACAGCATAACTTTCCTATCCGCAATGCTCGCAAATAGGCGTTGCGGATATTTTTTGAAAAAAGTAAGCCCCCTAGCCAAACAAAGAAGGTTCCGGTGGTGCCTTTTTCGCCTTTTCCAGCATTTTGACCCAGTCTTTTTCTGGCTCTTCAAGGAATGTGTAACAGTTTACATAATACATCAGCATAATTCTTATCATTGTCGCCAGTCCTGAG
>JBNMIE010000110.1:0-7638 GCA_050873125.1 Prevotella sp. | reverse complement strand
GTCGAGAATGTGGAGCTGCCCTTGTTCTATCAAGGAGTGAGTCGCCGTCGCCGTCATCAGCTTGCCCTCGACTACCTTGACCGTCTCAGTCTTCTTCCCTGGGCAGACCACTATCCCAACGAGATGTCTGGCGGACAGAAACAGCGTGTCGCCATAGCCCGTGCGCTTATCACCCGGCCACAGATTATCCTTGCGGACGAGCCGACAGGAGCCCTCGACTCCAAGACCAGTGTGGAGGTGATGGACTTGTTGGGAAGTTTGAACCGTGACGAGGGTATGACCATTATTGTTGTCACCCATGAGAGCGGTGTGGCCAACGAAACCAACAAGATTATCCACATCAGCGATGGCGTGATTGGAAAAATAGAGCAAAACCTTGACCACCATGCCAGTGTCTTTGGTCGGGGCGGCATGATGAAATAAAGATAAACAGAGAACATGCACGACATCATCACCGAAATATGGGCTACAGCCCGACGAAACAAACTCCGCACCGCGCTTACAGGTTTTTCCGTGGCGTGGGGCATCTTCATGCTCATCTTCTTGCTGGGGGCGGGTAATGGGCTCATCAACGCGCAACAGCAGAACTCGGGCAACTATCTTGAAAATTCCATCATGGTAGGTTCGGGTGCTACCACCAAGGCTTATGACGGACTGGGCAGCGGGCGATATGTCAATCTCAATCAGGGCGACAAGGATATCACCGAACAACAATTTACCCAAAATGTTGTTGATGTGGGGGCGGAGATAAGCCGCAGCAATCTGGTCATTTCTCATGAGAGCAATACTGTGCCGGCATCGTTGAGCGGAGTCTATCCCAACGAGGCAACTATCAATAAGCGGACCATAGACTATGGACGCTTTATCAATCCGATAGACATTCGCCAACAACGGCGCGTCATCGTTCTCTCCAGCGAACAGGCGAAAGAGCTTGCCCCACATTGTCCTGACCAACTCATCGGACAGGGCGTCAAAGTAGGAAATTTCATGTTTACAGTCGTCGGCATCTACCAGCAAGACGAGAGCAAGTCGAACAACAATGCTTTCACTCCTTTCACCACGATGCGCGCCATCTATGGACGAGGAGACAGGATAGACAAGATATTCTTCACCTTCAAGGGACTCCACACAGAACAAGCCAACAAACGTTTTGAACGATCCTATCGTGCCCGTCTCAACCTCCATCACCGCGCCGCTCCGGATGACGACGGAGCCTTGTGGATAGTCAACCGTTTCACCCAGGCATTGAAGATGGAAACGGGTATCGAATTGTTGCATACGGCCCTTTGGGTGGTGGGCATCTTCACCTTGCTCAGTGGGGTAGTCGGTGTGGGCAATATCATGCTCATCACCGTCAAGGAACGCACTCGCGAGTTTGGCATCCGCAAGGCTATCGGTGCCACACCGACCTCAATCCTCCGACTGATAATTGTCGAAAGTGTGGTCGTCACAACCCTTTTCGGCTATGTGGGCATGATTTGCGGCATCGCAGCCAATCTTGTCATGGATGCCACCTTGGGCAGTGAGGTGATAGACACAGGACTCTTCAAGGCTTCGGTGTTCGTCAATCCTACTGTTGGATTCGCCACTTGCTTGGAGGCCACCTTGCTCATGGTCGTCGCAGGAACTGTGGCCGGTATTGTCCCTGCCCGCAAGGCAGCCCGCATCCGACCGATAGAGGCACTTAGGGCAGAATAATTGCAGGCTTTACATTATGAAAAAGAATCAATGAGAATAGACATAGACCGATATAAGGAAATTCTTGACACGCTGTCGAGAAACAAGACACGCAGTCTGCTCACAGGCTTCGGCGTCTTTTGGGGCGTGTTCATGCTCATCACCCTGCTCGGAAGTGGCGAGGGACTCAAGCAGAAGTTGTCCAAGAATTTCCAGGGATTCGCCACCAACGCTGCCATGATATGGGCGCAAAACACCACAAAACCCTATCAAGGTTTGCGCAAGGGACGCTCTTGGAGTATGACTACCGCTGATGTTGAGCGTCTTCGTCAACAGGTGCCTGAACTGGATGTGGTCACTCCGATGCTTTCCAAATGGAATGTCCGTGCCACCCACGATGACCATACTTCACAGTGTATACTCAAAGGTATTCTGGCAGACTACACCCGAGTGGAGGCTCCGACAATGGAATATGGACGATTCCTCAACGCTATGGATATGGACCAGCGGCGCAAAGTGTGCGTGTTGGGCAAGAAGGTCTATAAGGAACTCTTTCCCAAGGGCGAGAATCCTTGTGGAAAATACATCAAGATCAACTCCATCTATTACCATGTGGTCGGCGTGAACTATAGTGCGGGCAATGTGGACGTGAACGGTTCAGCTGAAGAGACAGTCTGCATTCCACTCTCTCTGATGCAGCAAACCTATAACTTGGGCGACAGCGTTCAGCTAATTTGCGTCACAGGCAAGGCAGGAGTGAGCATGAGTCGCATCGCTCCCAAGATGCGTGCCGTCGTGGCTCGTGCCCATCAGGTGGATCCTACAGACGACAAGGGATGCATGGTGTTCAACACCGAGGTGCTCTACGGATTGCTCGACAGCATGTTCAGTGGTGTCAATTTCCTCATCCTACTTGTCGGTATCGGAACGCTGTTGGCAGGAGCCATCGGTGTGAGCAATATCATGATGGTCACCGTGAGGGAACGCACGACAGAGATAGGCATTCGCCGTGCCATCGGTGCAACACCCCGCGACATCCTTTCGCAAATCATAGCCGAGAGCATGGTCTTGACCATTGTGGCTGGCATGATGGGCATTCTGTTCTCTGTGATAGTGCTCCAACTGCTGGAATTGGCCAATACGACAGACGGCGTGGCGGATGCCAACTTCCAGATAGATTTTTGGAAAGCAGTGATGGCTGTGGTCGTGTTGGGAATCCTTGGCGTGATTGCAGGACTGGCACCAGCGTGGCGGGCCATGCACATCAAGCCTGTGGACGCCATGAGAGATGAATAAGAAAAGTAAAAGCAAAAGATATGAAGAAATTTATTGTAGCAGGAATCATTGCCGCGGTCTTCGTTGGCACATTCGTGTTCCTTTGGGTTAAATCCCGGCCACAACCGGTGGCTTATAGTGAGTTTACCGCCCGTCTTGCCGACATCAGCAAGACGACCATCGTTACGGGTAAGATAGAACCTCGCAATGAGGTAAATGTCAAGCCTCAGATTTCTGGAATCATCACTGAACTGCTCAAGCAGGCAGGTGACGAGGTGCAGGCTGGCGAGGTCATCGCCAAGGTGAAGGTCATTCCAGACATGGCGCAACTCAGTTCGGCAGAAGCCCGTGTGCGCTTGGCAAACATCAAGATATCCCAGGCTCGTGTCGACTATGAGCGGGAGAAAGTGCTCTACGACAAGGGGCTCGTCAGTGCCGACGAATATGACAAGGTGAACCAGACCTACAAGCAGGCTAAGGAAGAGGTGGCTGCCGCACAAGACAACTTGGAGGTGGTGCGCGATGGAGCATCGAAGAGCAATGCCTCTGCCAGCAGTACACTTGTGCGTTCCACTATCAGCGGTGTCGTTCTTGATGTGCCCGTCAAGGTGGGAAGTTCTGTGATTCTCTCCAATGCCTTCAACGATGGTACGACCATCGCCACGGTTGCCAATATGGGTGACTTGATATTCCGTGGTAATATTGATGAGACTGATGTGGGGCAGGTGGTGACAGGTATGCCCATGAAGATAACGGTCGGAGCCTTGAGAAATCTTAACTTTGACGCTACACTTGAATATATCTCGCCGAAAGCCGTGGAGAATGGAGGCGCCAACCAGTTTGAAATCAAGGCGGCTGTTCATATTCCTGGCGGTCAGAAAATGCGGTCGGGCTATAGTGCCAATGCCGAGATTGTGCTTGCCCATGCCCATCAAGTGGTGACGGTGCCGGAAAGTGCAATATCTTTCTATGGCAACAACACCTATTTATATATAGCCCGTGGCGGCAAGGGCAGTCGAAGATATGAGCGCCGTCAGGTGACTACAGGCCTGAGTGATGGTATCAACATTGAAATCAAAAGCGGGTTGAAAGTGGGAGAGCGTGTGCGTGGATTGCGCATAGACAATAACGCTGACAACGCAGAGTAGTCTCAATACTTTATCCCTTGAATAGCTTTTTGCTGCGACATGGAAGATTTTCCTCTCTTTTGCGGAAGAAAATGCCTCTATATGTAGCAGTGAAAAGCTAACTTTGTCGTCGAAAAACAAGAATATATTTAAAACCAATACAATAACAATGAACAAGAAATTATTTTCTGTAGTCTGCTTGGCTTTTGTGTCTGTTTCGACATGGGCTGCGGACAACCTGAAACTATGGTATCAGAAACCGGCAGTCTATTGGGAGGAGGCTCTTCCTTTGGGCAACGGACGTCTGGCATCCATGGTCTATGGCGGAGCTGAGAATGAGGAAATCCAACTCAACGAGGAAACCATTTCTCAAGGTCAGCCTTATACTAATTACAACCCGAAAGCTCTGTCTTCCTTGAAGAATGTGCGCAAACTCATCTTCCAAGGAATGGCCGACTCAGCCCAAGCTGTGGCCACTCGAGATTTTCTTGCTTCCAATGCCAGCAACGGATGCCGCTATCAGACAGCGGGCAGTTTGCGGATTGCGTTTAAGGATCATAAAGGCGTTACCAACTATCGCAGGGAACTGAGTCTCGACAAGGCATTGTCAACAGTCACCTATCGGGTGAACGGCGTGGATTATACAGAACGTACATTCGTTTCTCTTGCCGACCAGCTCGTCATAGTGCGTTTGCAGGCTTCCAAGAAAGGAAAACTCAATTTCTCGACTTATTTCACTTGTCCACAAGAGGTGAAGCGCACTTCTTCTATCAAGGGAGGGGTGAAGAGTCTTCAGATGGAAGGCTATACAGGTAGTTCTGAAGCGGTGGAAGGTGGCAAACTGCATTTCGTTAACTTGCTCAACCTGCGTAATGCTGATGGCAAAGTGTCCCGTACGGATACTGCCCTTGTGGTGAATGGCGCCACTGATGTGACCTTATATATATCCATTGCCACCAACTTTGTCAACTATAAGGATATTTCCGCAAATCCATACAAGCGCAATGCGGCTTATATGAAAAATGTCCGTCCCTATGATGAGGCTTTTGCGGCAAGTCTGAAGAAATATCAAGAGCAGTTTGGTAGAGTGGAACTCAATCTCGGTGGAAGCCAGTATGAGAATCTTCCGACAGATGAGCGAATTCGTACCTTTGGTCTGCATACAGACAACCAACTCGTGTCGCTCTATTTCCAATTCGGCCGTTACCTGCTCATCAGTTGTTCTCAACCTGGATGTCAGCCAGCCAACCTGCAAGGTAAATGGAATGCCAAGCTCAATCCGGCATGGAAGTGCCGTTACACCATCAATATCAACACTGAAATGAACTATTGGCCCGCTGAGCCAACCAATCTCTCTGAACTTCATCAGCCACTTGTCAAGATGGTAGAAGAACTTGCCGAGGCTGGTTCGGAGACTGCAAAGAAGATGTATGGCTGTCGAGGTTGGGTGGCACATCACAACACAGACCTTTGGCGCATGACCGGAGCTGTGGACCGTGGCTATTGCGGCGTTTGGCCCACATCCAACGCTTGGCTTTGCCAACACCTGTGGAATCGCTATCTCTATAGTGGAGACAAGCAGTATCTTGCCCAGGTATATCCATTGATGAAGGGTGCTTCCGAGTTCTTTGTTGACTTTATGGTCTGCGATCCTACTACAGGTAAGTTGGTCGTATGTCCAAGCAATTCTCCTGAGAACGGACCGAAGCTCAAAGACAGCAAGGCCCATCTTTTTGCAGGCATCACAATGGACAATGAATTGGTGACCGACCTTTTTACCCATACAGCCGCTGCAGCCCGTATCTTGGGCAAGGATCAAGCCTTCGCTGACACCATTCTCAATATGCGTGCTTATATCACTCCTTTGCGAGTGGGTAAATATGGACAGTTGCAGGAGTGGGCACAGGATTGGGACAACCCACGTGACCACCATCGCCATGTGTCTCATCTTTGGGCACTCTATCCCGGTAATGAGATTTCTCCCTATCGCACACCAGAGTCATTCAATGGCGCTGTGACCACGTTGATTCAGCGTTCAGATGCTTCCACAGGTTGGAGTATGGGTTGGAAAGTGTGTCTTTGGGCACGCAGTCTTGATGGCAACCATGCTTATAAACTCATCAAAGACCAGTTGAGTCTTGTCTCTCCAGTATCCCAGCAAGGACAAGGAGGTGGCACCTATCCTAATATGTTCGATGCCCACCCACCATTCCAAATTGACGGTAACTTTGGTTGCTGTGCCGGTATCGGTGAGATGTTTGTCCAAAGCCATGATGGTTGTGTCAACCTCTTGCCCGCCATTCCGGATGAATGGAAAGCACAAGGCGAGGTGAAAGGCTTGCGCACAGTGGGTGGATTTGTTGTTGACGACTTGCAGTGGAAAGATGGCAAGGTCGTGAAGGCTGTGATTCGCTCCACCATTGGTGGCAATCTCCGTCTTCGTCTGCCCAACGAGGTGAAGTCTTCTTCTCCACTTCAGAAAGCTGAAGGTGAAAACACGAACCCTTTGTTCACCACTTTCAGCATGCAGACTGAAGTGAGTCCGGAAGTCACCCAATCCTTCCGCATCCTGCCTGCCACACATCTCTATGATGTTCAGACCCGTGCCGGAGAAACCATCACAGTAACCCTTTAAACACACACATTATATAAAACCCTAACACTAAACCTCGGTGTGGAGCCTATGGAAGCCTCCATGCCGAGGCTTTTTGTTCTATAAAGTTTCGTCCAATTATCATACATACCTACATGAAACACTCGCAACCCCAGTGTTTATGCGGAGTTTGGCTATGTAGGTAGGGCGGAAAATCATACATGAATCATACATAAACCTACATAAAACAGCCATTTTCGCCTATTTCTCCGTGTAAAACAGAGGATTTTTCAGTCAAATTTCGCTCATGTAGGCCATCTTTTCCCTCCCCAAACGCCCTCCTTTTGAGTCAATATATCAGTTTAAAGCAAGGCGTCTACTATTATAGTTACATAAAAACTGATAGTGTCTACCTTTCCAGTTTATGAAGTTTAAAAGTGTCTAGTCTAATCATGAGAAGTCGCAAACCGCTTGTTTCGACATTGCCCAACTGCCTGGGCAATGGATTCCACCGCGGTGGGCAACCGATGCCCAAGCTTCCGGACCATTTTGGGCAAGGTCATTTATCATCGTCATTATGGATACTAAACAGCCCTTTTTCACCCCGCATTTATGCATGGTAAGCACAAAATTTACCTTGTTTTATGGCATTTCATGTAGGTTTATGTATGATTCATGTATGATTTTCGGGGCTACCTACATAGTCAAACTCCGCATAAACACTGGGGTTGTGAGCGTTTTATGTAGGTATGTATGATAATTGCCCCAAACTTTTTGCGTGCATGCTGTTTTAAGTTTTAGCGGACAGCAATAATTGTATTAAGGTGCCAGAATCTTTCATTCTGTGTGTCTTATGAAGAAAGTATGCACTTCTTGCAGATTTTAAGGGTAAAATTCGTAATTTTGCAACAATTGAATTTTACTGTTTAAAGATAATGAGAAGAAAAAAGCTCCTTTTTATATGTT
>JBNMIE010000109.1:0-7768 GCA_050873125.1 Prevotella sp. | reverse complement strand
GTTCAATGGATAGAACGTAGGTTTCCTAAACCTTTGATCCGGGTTCGATTCCCGGTGGGAGTACATCAAAAAAGCGAGGCTCAAAAGGTCTCGCTTTTTTTGATTGTATCATACGAATAAAGGCTTCGCCCTTGAGGGACGAAGCCTTTATTTTATATGGATGGATAGAGGTTTAAGCCTCTGCTGCTACGAGTTTCTTGCTCTGCTTGTTGCGCTTGCGACCCAATGTGAGGTAAGCCACAGGAGCTGCAATGAAGATAGAGCTCAAGGTACCTACAACCACACCGATGATCATGGCGAAGGAGAAGCTGCGGATGCTCTCACCACCGAGGAAGAAGATACACAGCAACACGAGCAATGTGGTGGCTGAGGTCTTCACGGTACGAGCCAAAGTCTGGTTGATAGACTCGTTGAAGAGGGCATCGAGATCCTGCTTCGGATGAAGCTTGAGGTTCTCACGGATACGGTCGAAGACAATCACCTTATCGTTGATAGAGTAACCGATAACGGTCAGAATAGCTCCGATGAACGACTGGTCGATTTCGAGAGAGAACGGCATCCAACCCCAACATGCGGAGAAGAAGCCAATCACAATCACGGTATCTACGGCAAGTGCCACGATAGAACCTACAGAGAAGGCTACATTGCTGAATCGGATCAGGATGTAGATGAAGATAGCGAAGAGGGCGATGATCACACTGATGATGGCGCCGTTGGTGATGTCCTTAGCCACAGCAGGACCCACCTTGGTACTACTGATGATGGAACCACCCTGACGGATATCAGGATTCTTGAATGCCTCTACACTCTTCTGTGTCACCAATCCTGCCTTTGACAAGTTCTTGAAGAGGATGTTCTCCACCTCGTTGTCTACAGAAGGACTGTTGCTTTCAATCTTATAGTTGGTAGACACACGGATTGTCATACCGTCTGTACCGAGTGCAAGTGCGCCCACGTTGCTGCCAGGGAAGGCATTGGCGAGCACCTCACGAATCTGCTCAGGCTGAGTAGGTTTCTCAAACTTGATGACATAGTTGCGACCACCGGTGAAGTCGATGCTGCGGCTCAATCCACGAACAGCGAAGCTGATGCAGAAGAGAACAACGACAACTGCTGTGAAGACGAAGGTCTTCTTGGCCATCGACATGAAGCGGTAGGTAGGATTGCGGAAGATGCCACGAGAGAAGCCTGTATCGAAGGTGATGCCCAACCACTTGTCTTTCTTCATCTTATGCTCATAAACAAGACGTGTCAAGAACACGGCGGTGAAGAATGAGCAGATGATACCGATGATCAAAGTGGTGGCGAAACCACGGATAGGACCAGTACCGAAGATGAGGAGGATGACACCTGTGATGATAGAGGTGAGGTTGGAGTCGAAGATAGCGGAGAACGCATTGCCATAACCTTCGGCGATGGCCTGCTGGATGCTCTTGCCCACCTTCAGTTCCTCACGCGTGCGTTCATATATAAGTACGTTGGCATCCACAGCCATACCGAGTGTCAGCACGATACCGGCGATACCTGGCATTGTCAAGGCTGACTGGAACGACGCCATGATACCCAAGGTGAAGAAGAGGTTGAGGATCAATGCGGTGTTGGCCACCATACCTGGGATGAAGCCATAGAGCATAATCATGAAGATGATCAAGAGCACGAAGGCAATCACGAAAGAGGTAAGACCCTGCTGGATGGACTGAGCACCCAGAGAAGGACCAACCACTTCTTCCTGAACGATACGTACAGGAGCCTTCATACGACCTGACTTCAAAGTGTTGGCGAGATCCTTGGTATCCTCAACGGTGAAGTTACCGCTGATGGATGACTGACCGCCACTGATTTCTCCGTTCACACGAGGAGCACTGTATACAGCACCGTCGAGCACGATGGCAATGGCACGACCTACATTGGCCTTGGTGAGGGCAGCCCACTCACGGGCACCTTCCTGGTTCATGGTCATGCTCACCTCTGGCTGGCCGGTGAGGTTGTTGAACTGGTCGCTGGCGTCTGTCACAACGTCACCCTCGATAGGAGCGCGGCCGTCGCTTGTTGTCACCTTGATAGCGTGCAGTTCATAGATTTTCTTGTTGTTCTTGATCAAGTCTGTTGGCTTGGCACTCCAAAGCAACTTGACATCGGAAGGCAACACCTGCTTGGCAACAGCTGAATGCAACATCTTGTTGATGGCTGCGGTGTCGCGGATGCTTGCCATACCCACCATGCTGAGCTGCTGGTTCATAGTCTGAAGCACAGAGAGCAAAGGATGCTCTTTCTTGGCGAGAGCCTCTTGGCTTGCCACGTTCTTGGTGTTGTCAGCCTTCTTGATCTGGAACTTAGCCTTGGCAGGAGCGGCTGTGCTGTCTTTCTTCACAGCGGCTGAGTCTGCGGCCTCATCCTCGTCGCCACCGGCAAGACGCTGGTCGAGCTGAACAAGGTAAGGAACGATTTCGTCTGAGCTATAGGTCTCCCAGAACTCGAGGTTGGCGCTTCCCTGGAGGAGCTTACGCATACGCTCAGGCTCACGCACACCAGGCATCTCGACCATGATACGGCCTTCCTGACCTTCCAGCATCTGGATGTTGGGCTGAACCACGCCGAACTTGTCGATACGCTTTGTGATGACGTTCTTGGCATCGTTCACGTTGTCTGCCACTTTCTTGCGGAGCACTTTCTCCACATCGGCGTCAGAACTGGTGGTCTTCACTTCATCCTTCAGCTCCTGGGTAGCGAAGATTTCAGCGAGGCTGTGACCGGGTGCAGCTTGATGATAGCACTTCACGAAAATAGAGATGAAGTCACCCTGAGTCTTCTCCTCCTCTGCACGAGCCATTTCCATCGCACGCACGAAACCTGGAGTGGTCTTGTGGTCAGCGAGGTTCTCGACGAGATCGGGAACAGAAACTTCAAGGATAACGTTCATACCGCCCTTCAGGTCAAGTCCGAGACCAATCTGAGTTTCAAGACACTTCTGGTAAGAATAAATACCCAGATACTTCACAGAATCCTTGTAGTCCTGCTGAGCAATGGGATCTTTAATCTTTGCTGCCTGGCTGTCATAGTAGCTTGTGGCTACCGAAAATGACAGGTAGAAGATGCTTGCAAGCGTCAGTAAGACGGCAGTTACAATTACAATTCCTTTGTTTTGCATTTTGTTTGTTATGTTATTAATTATTTGTTTCGTTTATAAAACCTTGCTAATAGTGTGCAAAGATAGTTATTTTTTCACACTTTGGAAAATTTATACCGCTTTATTATACCAAAATCAATGTTTTCGTTGTTTTTGCAGCCAGCAATAGATGGGATAATGGTCTGAGCTTTTGATTTTGCTGTCCACCCGGCACCCATAGGGTTTCCAGTCGCTGGAGCACATGATATTGTCTATTCGCACGTAGAATCCGCTCAGATGATAGGAGATGCCGGGGCCGAAAGCGGTCGACACATAGCAGTCGGTCAGTTGGTCGGCTATCACCCGGCGAGTGTAGCTGATGGGGTTGTCGTTGAAATCGCCGCAAAGGATGGTGCTCTCGCCCTCGTGCTTCGCCAGGAAGCGTGCCACGGCGTCTGCCTCGGGGGCACGACGGCGACTGGTGTCGGCGAGCTTGTCAAGGAGTCTCACCGACTCTGTTTTCATCTGTCTGCCAGACATTTCGCCCTTGACCATCTCCTTGAAGTTTTCCTTCTCGTCATGGGTGAGTCCGTTGCTCTCAAAGTGGTTGTTGACCACCATCACCGTATCCTTGCCCATCTTGAGCCAATAGGCGGCACTGAGGTTGGTCTTCGACTGATAGGGAATGCGCTCTTTGGACACTATGGGATATTTGGAAAGGATACCGATACAGTCGCCATTGGGGATAAGCATGGTGTCTCGGTAGGCATAGATGGGGGCCAGCACACTGTCGGAATAGGTCTGGTGGTCGCCCACGAAATTACTCTCCTGCAAGCAGACGATGTCCGCCCCACTCTTGGCGATATAGTCCATGATCGGGTTGGAGTCGGGTTGGCTCCCCTCCAGGGGATTGAACCCGAAAACGTTGTAGGACAACACTTTGACGGAGCCTTCTGGGGCATCGTGCGGAATGTTGACGGGGAAATAGATGCGGATGGGCACACAGCACAAGAGGAAACCGGCAATGGGAATCATCACCTGCTTCAAGCCGAACAGCAACCAAAAGATGAAGAACCCGAAATTGAGGAAAAGGAACAACGGAAATGCCAGACCAGCCTGCGCCAGCACGGGATGGGCGACAGGGTCGAAATAGCTGGCATAGCCCGTCAACAGCAAAATGGCGACAGTAGCCGCATTGGCTCCCGCCACCATTTGCAG
This sequence comes from Prevotella sp., assembly GCA_050873125.1. Lineage (GTDB taxonomy): Bacteria > Bacteroidota > Bacteroidia > Bacteroidales > Bacteroidaceae > Prevotella. The sequence continues at coordinate 3,444 of JBNMIE010000109.1, read as the reverse complement.
GGTGAATGTTTTGAAACCTTTGAACATGAGAGGATTGTCTGATACTATTTGCTTGCGTCAAACAATGTTTTCTTCTCTTCCGGAGTCAGACTGTCGTAACCGCTCTTGCGTATCTTGTCAAGAATACGGTCTATTTCCTTTTGTCTGTCCTCGTCCTTCTCACGGCTATGGTCCTCATGGTCATAGCCTTTAAACTTGTCGTTGCGGTGGAAGGTAAAATTCTCCCGGTTGCGCTTGCCAAAATAGTCTTTGAAGCGGCCGAAAGCACTGCGCTTGCGGTTCCATTCCTCAAAGGGCGTCACCTGTGGATGGGTGCGCCAATAGCGGATGAGCAGATAGCCGAACAGCATACCGCCCAAATGGGCGAAGTGTGCCACGCCGTCGTTGGAGGTGGACAGAGCGGAGAACAGCTCTACAGCCACATAGAAGAGCACGAACCATTTGGCCTTGATGGGGAACGGAATGGGAATGATGAAGATGCGTTCTTCGGGATAGAGCATGCCGAAGCCCAACAGAATGCCATAGATGGCACCCGAGGCTCCCACCGTAGTCCATGAATTGAGATACTGCCCCATCGACATAAGCGCGTCTGTCGTCCGTACTTGCTGATAAGCGTTCAATCCCTCCATGGAATATTGGACAAACTGCACGGTCTCCTGCATCAGTCCGGCACCGATACCGCACACAATGTAATAAAAAAGGAACTTCTTCGGCCCCCAAGTATTTTCCATCACACAACCGAACATCCACAGGGCAAACATGTTGAAGAACAAGTGTGACCAACCGCCGTGCATGAACATGTAGGTCAGAAACTGGTAGATGTGGAAATCGGGCGCCAGGAAGAAATGGAGTCCAAAGATATTGTTGAAGTCAATGCCTCTTGTGCTGAACACGTAGGAGGCGAGAAACGCCAGCACGTTGATGATCAAGAGGTTTTTTGTTATCGTGGGTAATTTGCGCATACGTGTATCCTTAAAATGTTGTTGTTAGACCGCAAAATTACGAAAAAATCCCCTCATAGCGCATAAAAAAAGGCGTAACGCCACTTTTTTTCATGAAATTCATCACTTTTTTTTATTTTTTGTTTGATTTGTAAAACTATTCTTCTATATTTGCCGAAGAAATGCGCAAACGAATCAATATTTTATAAATTACAAATTCAAAATTATGAACAAGACAGAATTAATCGAGAAGATCGCAGCCGCTGCTGGCTTGAGCAAGGCTGACTCTAAGAAGGCACTTGAGGCTACTACTGCAGCAATCTCTGAAGCACTCGTCGCTGGCGACAAGATCCAGCTCATTGGCTTCGGCACATTCAGCGTTAACGAGCGTCCCGCACGCGAGGGTCTCAACCCACGCACAAAGGAGAAAATCACCATCGCTGCCAAGAAGAACGTTAAGTTCAAGGCTGGTGCAGAACTTGCTGATGCTGTAAACAAGTAATATTGTAAATATTATTCAACAAGGATAAGGAGGAAGTGCTCACGCATTTCCTCTTTTTTATTATCGGTGTGTTCCATCTGTCCTATTCGCCGGAAGGCAGGTTCTTCCCTTCCCTATACAAAAGAAGCATACCCGGAATGGATATGCTTCTTGATTATTCATATTGTTGTCTTTTTATCAGGGCTGCTTGCCGATGTAAGCGAGGATACCGCCATCGACATAGAGAATATGTCCGTTGACGAAATCGGAAGCGTCGGAGGCCAAGAACACGGCTGGACCCATCAAATCCTCTGGTGTACCCCAACGGGCTGCAGGAGTCTTGGAGATGATGAACTTGTCGAATGGATGGCGGCTGCCGTCTGGCTGGATCTCACGAAGAGGTGCGGTCTGCGGTGTGGCGATGTAGCCGGGACCGATACCGTTGCACTGGATGTTGTGCTCGCCAAACTCTGAACAGATGTTGCGGGTCAGCATCTTCAAGCCACCCTTGGCTGCTGCATAGGCAGACACAGTCTCGCGACCCAGTTCACTCATCATTGAGCAGATGTTGATAATCTTGCCATGACCTTTCTTGATCATGCCGGGAATAACGGCCTTGGAAACGATGAATGGTGCGTTGAGGTCGATGTCGACCACCTGACGGAAGTCCTCCACGCTCATCTCGGTCATCGGGATGCGCTTGATGATACCGGCGTTGTTGACCAGAATGTCGATCACACCGAGTTCTTTCTCGATGTCAGCCACCATGGCCTTCACCTCGTCTTCCTTGGTCACGTCGGCGATATAGCCCTTGGCTTCGATGCCCTTGGCCTTGTAGTCGGCAAGAGCCTGGTCGAGATGGTGCTGTGAGCGGCAGTTGAACGCAATCTTTGCGCCTGCCTTGGCATAAGCCTCAGCGATGGCAAAACCGATGCCATAGGCTGCGCCTGTCACGAGGGCTACCTTGCCCTCAAGTGAGAAATTCTTAGAAAATGTATCCATATTCAATGTTTTAATTGGGTATTCGTGTTTATTTCAAGTCGGTGATGGCATAGAAATCCTGGTCGCCATAGTCGAGATTCTCACCGCCCATGCCCCAGATGAAGGTGTAGTTGTGAGTGGCTGCGGCACTGTGGATGCTCCATTCCGGTGAGAGCACAGCCTCGTCACCCTTCATCCAGATGTGTCGTGTCTCTTGGGGCTGGCCCATGAAATGGCACACGGCCTGGTCTTCGGGCACCTCGAAATAGAAGTAGGCTTCCATACGACGGCTGTGGGTGTGGGCGGGCATGGTGTTCCACACGCTGCCCGGGTTCAGTTCGGTCATACCCATCTGCAACTGGCAGGTGGGGAGCACCTGGTTGACAAGCATCTTGTTGATGGTGCGCTCATTGCTCATCTCGAGCGATCCCATGTGCACACTCACCGCGTCCTGCTTGGACACCTTTCGGCAAGGATAGGATTTATGAGCTGTGGTGCTGTTGAAATAGAATTTTGCGGGATGGTTGGCGTCTTTTGAGGCGAAAGTCACCTCGCGGTCGCCGCTTCCGATATAGAGTGCGTCCTTGTAGCCAAGTTCATACTGCTCGTCGCCAACAGTGACAACACCCTCACCCTCGCCGACATTAAAGATACCGATTTCGCGGCGTGTGGTAAAGTGTGGGGCCTTGAGTGGGTCGATGGCCTCCAAAGGGAGAGTCTCGCCAACCGGCTTGGCGCCACCCACAATCATGCGGTCATACATGGAATATACCATGTTCACCTCGTTGTCGACAAAGAGATTCTCTATCAGAAAATCACGGCGCAAACGGGCTGTATCATAACTTTTAGCGTCTTCAGGATGCGCTGCATAGCGCAGTTCATAGTTTGTTTTCATATTCAAGATTAGCTTATCTGTTTTTGACAAGATGCTTTTGCAAAGAAAGTTCACTTTCATTTTGCCAAGTGCAGCCTATCTTATGCAAAGATAGTGCAAACGAGCGCAAAGAAAGTTTACTTTCAATTTGCCGAGTGCAGCCTATC
>JBNMIE010000108.1:0-7857 GCA_050873125.1 Prevotella sp. | reverse complement strand
TATTTCCTCGACTACTCCAACTTCCGCGACAACAACATCCCCGGAGGATGGAACGACGACTGGTCGGGCGGATTCGAGCTGCTCAACAGCAACTGGTATAATGCCTCCGACTACTACGTGCGCGCCAACATGACCTACGAGTCGCCGCTCATGCTGCTGTCGTGGCTGCCCTGGGTGGGACGCATCGTGGAGAAAGAGCGCATCTACTGCAGTTCGCTCATCGTCCGCCACCTGCATCCCTACATGGAATACGGCTACGGATTCACCAACCGCCTCTTCTCCATGGGCATCTTCGCCGCCATGCGCAACACGCAATTCGACGGCATGGGATTCAAATTCGGTTTCGAACTATTCTCCCGTTGGCGATAAAAACAGTCATCCACAACATCAAAACAAAACGAACAAAATCATATATGCAGAAACCATTAACCGTCTATAAGGCGAGTGCGGGAAGCGGAAAGACGTTCACCCTCGCCGTGGAATACATCAAACTGCTCATAGCCAATCCGCACGGATACGGCTCAGTGCTCGCCGTCACCTTCACCAACAAGGCGACCGAAGAGATGAAGACCCGTATCCTGTCACAGCTCTACGGCATCAGCCACGCCCTGCCCGACTCGCAGGCGTATGCGGACATCGTCATGAGAGACCTGCAGATAGGCGAGCAGGCCATGCGCCAACAGGCACAACTCGCCCTATCGCTGCTCATCCATCACTACAATTTCTTCCGCGTGCAGACCATCGACACCTTCTTCCAGAGCGTGCTGCGCAACCTGGCACGCGAGCTTGACCTGACGCCCAACCTGCGCATCAGCCTCAACGACAGCCAGGTGGAAGAACTGGCGGTAGACCAGCTCATCGAGAGTCTCGACTCCTCCTCTCCCATCCTGCAATGGCTGAAAGACTACGTGATGGCCAACATCAGCGAGGACAAGTCGTGGAACGTGATCGGAGCCATCAAGCGCTTCGGACGCAATATCTTCAACGACATCTACAAAGAACACCGGCAAGAGATGGAACAGACGTTCGACCAGCCCGGGTTCTTCAAGGAATTCTACGACCAACTGCAAAAGTTGAAGCAGAATGCCGCAGACGGCATCAAACTCATCGGCGAGACCTTCCTCGAGACCATACACGAGCAGGGACTCGAAGTCACAGACTTCCCCAACGGAATGACTGGACCCGCCGGATATTTCCAGCATCTATACAACGGCGAGATGAATCCCAAATTGGCCTCAGGCACCCGTGTGAGGGCGGCGATGAACGATCCCAGCAAATGGGTGAAAAAAGCGCTCGACAAGAGTCTTCGCTCGGCAGCGGAAAGCATCGCCATGGAACTGACGGAACAGCTCTGCCGCGGCGAGCAACTGCGGCAACGGCTCTATACACAATATGTGTCGGCAGACCTCACCCTGACGCACATCAACCAACTGCGGTTGCTCAAGGTCATCAGCGAGAAGGTGGGGCAACTCAACGCCGACGACAACCGCTTCTTGTTGAGCGACACGCAAAACCTGCTGCACCAGCTCATCGCCGGTGTGGGAGACTCTCCCTTCATCTATGAAAAGATAGGAAGCCGGCTGGAGCACATCATGATAGACGAGTTTCAAGACACGAGCACCGTGCAGTGGAAGAACTTCAAGGTGCTGCTCGACGAGTGCATGAGCCACCAGCAGCAAGGTTCACTCGTCGTGGGAGACGTGAAGCAGAGCATCTACCGTTGGCGGTCGGGCGACTGGCAACTGCTCAACAACATCGAGCAGCAGTTTGACCGCCCCGACGAGCAACTCAACATCACCTCGCTCCAGACCAACTACCGCTCGAGCCAGTCTGTCGTCAATTTCAACAACGCCTTCTTCACCCGCGCTTGCAAGGCAGAAGCCGACATGCTGCAAGGTGAAGACAACGAGGAATATGAGCAAGTCACCAAAGCCTATTCCGACGTCGTACAGCAACTGCCCTCCGCCTCCCGACCGGAAGGACTGGTCAAGGTGCGGATTATCGGGGCAAAGGATGCCATCGACCCCACCTGTCAAGAGGTGGAGAACACCATCAGAACACTGTTGGACAGCGGCGTGAGACAGAGTCAGATAGCCATTCTCGTCCGCTCCAACAAGTACATCCCCATTCTCGCCGAATATATCATGATGGACATGCCGGAGGTCACCATCGTCTCCGACGAGGCGTTCCAACTCAAATCCTCACAGGCGGTGTGTATGATCATCAATGTGCTGCGCGTGCTGGTGCAGCCCGACGACCGACTTGCGCTCGCCACACTCGTGAAATACTGGCAAGCCATCGGCGGAGAGAAGTTGACCGACAGCCAGTGTTTCGCCACAGACGGAGAACTGGAGCGGCTGCTGCCCGAGGCATTTGTCCAGGAACGCGAGACGCTCACCACCCTGCCCTTCGCCGACATGGTGGACCGCATCTACCAGATATTCCGTCTCGACCTGCTCGCAGACCAAAGCGCCTTTATCTGCGCCTTCTATGACCTGGTAGCCAACTACCTCTCGGACAATGTGGCAGACATCGAGAATTTCCTCAATCTGTGGGACGAAGACTACGGCAACAAGAGCATCCAAAGCGACATCGCCGAGGGTATCCGCATCGTGTCGGTACACAAGAGCAAGGGACTGGAATTTGACAATGTCATCCTGCCCTTCTGCGACTGGAGGACAGAGCTGACGGGCGACACCATCTGGTGTGAGCCTCAGCAAGCGCCGTTCAACAGACTGCCGATGATTCCCGTGGACTACAGCAGCAAACTGCTTGCAAGCATCTTTGAGAAAGACTACAAGCACGAAAGGTTGCAGAACGTTGTCGACAACCTCAACCTGCTCTATGTGGCATTCACCCGCGCCGGACACAACATGTTTGTCATCGGAAAAACCGGAACGAAGAAAGACCGCAGCAGATTGCTCATGGACATCCTGCCCTCGCTGACAGACGAACTGCCGGGTGCTACCTATGAGGATGTGGATATGGAAGACTACACCGACAACGTGTTCACCTACGGATCGCTCTATGTGGAGAACAAAAAGGAGGAGAAGCACACCGACAACGTGTTCCTCCAGCCTGCCACCAGCCACCAACTGCACGTGAGCACACATGCCGTGCCCGTGGAGTTCCGACAGAGCAACAAGAGTATAGAGTTCACACAAGGAGAGGACATCGACGACCCGACCAGCCGCACCCATTACATCAACCTCGGCAATGTGCTCCACGCCATCTTCTCACGCATCACGACACGGGACGACATTCCGCGCGTCATGGCTGAGCTGGAGGAAGAAGGCACGGTATACGGCATCGGCATCACGCCTGAGGATGTGAAGCAAGCCATCGGGCGAGGCATGAGTAATCCCGACGTGGCTGCGCTGTTTGACTCCCGTTGGCAGGTGTTCAACGAGTGTACCATCCTCACCACCGAGGACGGACGCACCACGGAATACCGTCCCGACCGTGTGGTCAGCGACGGAAAGGAGACAAGAGTGGTCGACTTCAAGTTTGGTAGACCTCGCCCGGAGCATGCACAGCAGGTGGGCGGATACATGAAACTGCTCAAAGACATGGGCTATCCTCAAGTGACAGGATACATCTGGTATGTCAAACAAAACCGTCTCGAGGCTGTCACTCTCTAAGCCTCCCCAAGATACACCAATCTAAAGAACAAGACTATGCAAACATTTCTCCATTTTGTAGCCCAAGATATCATCCAAAAATATGGCACCGACCTCGCCCATGTGGCTGTGGTCTTCCCCAACAAGCGTGCTTCGCTCTTCCTCAACCAGGAGTTGGCACGCCTCGCCGGACATCCCATCTGGAGTCCGCACTACATCACCATCAGCGACCTTTTCCGGCAGCACAGCCAACACACGGTGGCCAATCCGCTGAAGTTGGTGTGCGAGCTCCACAAGACTTTCATTACGGAAACAGGCATCGACGAGTCTCTCGACAAGTTCTACGGTTGGGGACAATTGCTCTTGGCAGACTTCGACGACCTCGACAAGAACATGGCTGACGCTGACCAGGTGTTTGCCAACCTGCGTGACATCCACGAACTCGACGACCTGAGCTATCTCTCCGAGGAGCAGACGGCGCTGCTGGAGCGGTTCTTCCATTGCGTGCTCAACGACAAGGACAGCCAACTGAAACAGCGGTTCCTGCAATTGTGGTGTCATTTCGCCGACATCTACCACAAGTTCAACAAGCGACTCGCCGACCAGGGACTGGCTTATGAAGGAGCGCTCTACCGCGAGGTGGCGGAAGCGGCAGAAGCGGATTTCAAATACGACACCTATCTCTTCGTCGGTTTCAACATGCTCCAGCGGGTGGAGCAGCGGCTCTTCTCACGCATCAAGCGACAAGGGAAGGCACGCTTTTACTGGGACTTCGACTTCAGCTATATGCCCAAGGCCGGAAGCAGCAACGAGACGGGAGAAGCCGGAAAATACATCGCACAGTATCTGGCAGACTTCCCCAACGAACTGGCCATAGACAATGCTGACATCTACGGGCAGATGTCACACGCCAAAGACGTGACCTATGTTTCTGCCCCGACGGAGGCCATTCAGGCTCGCTACATCAGCGACTGGCTCAAGCAGGGCGACCGCATTGCCGACGGCAACCGCACTGCCATCGTGCTCTGCGACGAGGCGCTGCTCAAGACCGCCATCCACAGCATTCCCGAAGAGGTGAAAGAGCTCAACGTGACGCTCGGTTATCCCCTCGCCCACACTCCCGTGGCGTCTCTCGTCAGACAATTTGTCACGCTTCACACCCTCGGCCACCAACCCGACCGGCACCGCTATCTCCTGCATTATGTCAACCAACTGCTCCGCCATCCCTACGCAAGATTGGTGAGCGGGAAAGTTCCAGAAGTCATGAAGGCTTTGAACGATGAGCACAAGTATTATCCTTCTGAAGATGAGCTGAATAGTGACGAGGAGATGAAGCTTCTCTTCACACCGGTAGACTGCACGGATATGCTTGCCTTAACCACCGCCTTGCAGCAACTGCTCGGCAAGGTGGCAAAAGGCGGAGCGGAGAGTCACGACCCGTTATTCCAAGAGTCCGTGTTCCGCATGTACACCTTGCTGACGCCCTTTGCCGACCTTTTCCGGGAAGGCGAACTGCCCATCGACGTCAACACCTTCGGCCGGCTGCTGACACAAGTGGTGGAGGGAACCACCATTCCTTTCCATGGAGAACCCGCCGTAGGGCTCCAGATGATGGGAGTGCTCGAGACCAGAAACCTGGATTTCGACCACGTGTTGCTGCTCTCTTGCAACGAAGGCAACATGCCCAAAGGGGTCAACGACTCGTCATTCATTCCCCACGCCATCCGTAAAGCCTACGGACTGACCACGGTGGAGAACAAGGTCGCCATCTATAGCTATTATTTCCACTCGCTGCTGCAGCGCGCAAAGGACGTGACCATCTGCTACAACAACAGCACGGAAGGCACCAACACGGGAGAGATGAGCCGGTTCATGCTCCAGTTGCTCGTCGAGAGTCCACACCAGGTGGACAGAGTCACCCTCCAGGCAGGACAGCAATCAGGAAGCCGGGTGCCTGTATCGGTAGAGAAAGACAGCCTCATCATGCGCCGTCTCGACGCTATGGGAAGAGACTTCACGCTCTCGCCCACAGCCATCAACACCTATCTGCGTTGTCCGCTCAGATTCTTCTACACCTATGTGTGCCAACTGCGCGAACCCGACCAGACGGACATCGACACCGTGGACAACCGCATGTTCGGCAATATCTTCCACAAAGCAGCCGAACTATTCTACACGCGGCGCATCGGACACACCATGCACGAGGCCGACTTCCAGCCCTATATCACCCACCCCGAACAGTTGTTGCCCATCGTGGACAAAGCCTTCGAGGAATGTCTGTTCCAACTGAAGCCCGGCAGCAAGTATCGTCCGGAATACAACGGACTGCAACTTCTCAACCGGGAGGTCATCCTCCAATATCTGGTCCAGCTGCTTCGCATCGACGCCCGCCTCGCACCTTTCACCATCAAAGCCCTTGAATACAAGGTAGAGACGCGCATCCAAATTGAGACTTCCGCGGGAACACGCGACATCCGAGTCGGCGGTTCCATCGACCGCCTCGACGAGGTGGGCACCGACCAGGCCATTCCCCGTCTCCGCGTGATCGACTACAAGACGTCCAGCAAGGAGCCCAAGCCGCTGAACAGTCCCGAGGACGTGTTTCTGCCCGAGAAGATAGACAGTCATAGCGACTACTATCTGCAGGCGATGCTCTATAGTTCCATCGTGCGCAAGAGCAAGACTGACAACGGCGGAGGCTATCCCGTGTCGCCTGCCCTGCTGTTCATCCAGCATGCCGGAACGAAAGACTACGACCCGACCCTGCACTTCGGCAAGGAGACCATCTACGACATCGGGGACTACCTCGAGGACTATCACAACCGGCTCACCCTCCTGCTGTCGGAAATCTTCGACCCGGAAGAGCCGTTCACTCCCACCCTGACGCCAGACCAGTGTCTCAACTGTCCGTTCGCACAGATGTGTGGAGAAATAAATGTAGGGAAATAAAAGAATCATCATACAATCAATACACAAACAACTATGAAATCATTCGCACCCAAACCGTGGATACTTCCACAACCCGTGCTCATCATCGGCACGTATGACAACAACGGAAAGCCCAACGCCATGAACGCCGCTTGGGCTGGACAATGGGACATGAAGGAAATCATGATTTCCATGGGCAACCATGCCACCACACAGAATCTCAACCGCAATGGAGAGTTTACCGTTGCCTTCGCGACAAAGGATACGCTCACCGCAGCAGACTTCGTGGGCATCGTCAGTGCCAAGAACGATGCTGACAAGATGGCCAAGACCGGATGGCACGCCGTCAAGGCGGAGCAAGTGAACGCGCCCGTTTTCACAGAGTTCCCCATGACCCTTGAATGCCGCATCAAGCAGAAATTGGAGGAAAGCGAGACAGGCTACTTCATCGTGGCTGAAATTGTCAACATCCAAGTGGACGAGCGCTGTCTCGCCGACGACGGACAACCCGATATCGAGCGCATGCATCTCATCACCTACGACCCGCTCCATCACGGATATGTGGAGCTGGGCAAGCGGGTGGGAAACGCTTTTGCCGACGGGAAAAAGCTGAAGGGCTAACCCGAGATTTGGGAGAAATTTTGAAGAGAGACACCTGTTTCTTCAAAGTTTCTCCCAATTTGCCCCCTACCTTTGCCTCCCCATCAGATTTGAATCCGACTCAAACAATTCTTAGCGACATGTGGAAATATTATGCACTCTTGTCAGCCTTCTTTGCCGCACTGACGGCAATCTTCGCCAAAATCGGCGTGAAAGACATCAATTCAGACTTGGCCACAGCCATCCGCACCACCATCATTCTCTTCATCACCTGGGGCATCGCCATCGCCGGCAGCCATGCCAATGAGCTGAAAGCCATCTCGGGGCACACCTGGCTCTTCCTCGTGCTTTCCGGCGCAGCCACCGGTCTCTCCTGGCTTTTCTATTTCAAGGCCCTGCAGTTGGGCGACGTGTCCCGTGTGGCACCTGTCGACAAGCTGAGTGTGGTCATCACCATCTGCCTCTCTTTCATGTTCCTGAAAGAGCCTGTCAGCCCCAAGGTCATCATCGGTGCCCTGCTCATCACGGCGGGCAGCATCGTGATGCTCTATAAATAGCGACACCATGAAAATCCTTATCATTGAAGACGAACAGAAACTGTCAGACAGCATCGTGAGCTATCTGACAGACGAGAAGTATCTGTGCGAGCAGGCTTTCAACTACAACGACGCCCGCATGAAGGTCAATGTCTATGACTACGACTGCGTGC